>JBBSRY010000397.1:0-3487 GCA_038242595.1 Mycobacteriales bacterium | reverse complement strand
TGGCACAACTCCTGGATGACGCGGCTCTGGATTCCTGGTTGCAGGAGCAGGGGCTGGGAACTGCAGAGCGCCAATACCTTCGGTACAAACCCGGCACCAGCGCGGTGGCCAGACTGGAGATGAATGGCCAGCCGTACTTCTTGCTGGCGGGCAGCGAAAAGGCAGTAGCCAAGTGGCAAAAGACCATCTACAAAGCCTTACCAGGCACTGTGCTGGCTGTGGACCACCGACGGTGGCTGACGTTGGCCGCAATCGTGGCCGACCGTGACCTGCCGGCTCTGGCAAAGCTGCCGCAGCACTTGAGGAAGCTGATCCCGGGCGCTGAGTTGAGCCGGACCCTGGCTTACAAACCGCAGCGGCGATGGGTCGGGTCAGCGATCGGACCGGCCGGCGGAGCCGTGGTGCTTCGGTGCTACCGATCGAGTCAAGCAGCCCCGGCAGCAGCCAAGGTCCGCAGCCTGGCCGGCTCGCCGGTGATGACTCCAGGTCTGTTGGCACTCAACAACAAAATAGGCCTGCTGGCTCTGCAACACCTGCCAGGTGCACATCCGCAACCCGCACAGTGGGGCATCGTCGGTGAGCAACTCGCGCGGCTGCATGCTGGTGATACCCGTGGTGGGGAGCGATCATTGACTCACCACAGGTCTGCGACGCAGGTGATCGGACTACTACCGAATTTGCGAGAGCGAATCACCGATATTGTCCGGCGGGTCGACGCAGGGCTGCTCGAGATGCGGCCCGTGAGCTGTCATGGCGACTTCTCGGCAGACCAAGTGGTGATCACGGCGGACGGCGCTGTAGGTTTCATCGACCTGGATCGGGCTGGACCGGGGCAGCCTGGGGATGATCTTGGCAGCGCAATCGCTGCCGGGATGCTCAAATCCTCGGTGTCTCAATTCCTGACCGGCTACCAGCGGTTTCGTGAGTTACCACTCGATCTGCCATTTCGGATCGGCCGGGCCAGGTTGAGCCGACTTGGTGAGCCATTTCGAACAGCGGCGCCGGGTTGGGCCACGTTCATCGAGCATGAGCTCGCCCAGATCCAGGACGAGCTACCGTGACAATTCTGGCCGAGGCGATGGAGGAGATTGCAGATCAAGGACTCGAACTTCGACGGGCGTGGCCGGCTGGTCCAACGGTATTGCATCTGGAAGTTCTCGACAGTGGGGTACCACTGGCGGGCCAGTTCTGCAGCGATGCCGACCTACTGCAGAAATTGCTCAAAACCTACCCACGGGTCACCGAAAGCAGAGGCCGACTGTTGTTGCAGCCCAACGGGGTTGACCGCCAGTTGAAGACCCTGGCCGGACGCTTGCTTCGCGGAACCTGCGAGCTCATCTCGCACCGTCCGGAGCGGCGCGCTGTGTTGCGCACCGGTACCGGCGCCAATTCGTGCTACACGAAAGTGGTCCGGGCCAAACGCAAACAGATGTTGCTGGATAGTTCTCTGGTGGCAGCGAGTTTGCCGTTACTGACACCAGCAGTGCTGACCCACGACTCGGATTCGGTGACAATTCGCGCTGTCCCCGGCCGCCCGCTGCACGAGCTGTTTGCCGGTGTATCCGCCGGGTTGGGGCGTCAAATCGGCGAGATGCTGCGTGAGTTACATCGGACACCGGTACCAACAATGGCTCTTCCTCACGACGCCGCCGCCGAAGCAGCAGTGACCGCAGACTGGTGTCAGAGAGCCGCAGAATGGGATATTAAACTGCCAGATATCCTCCCGTCCGGTACCTGTGGACCGGGCGAGCGCGTACTACTGCATCGTGACCTTCATGACAAGCAGATCATTGTTGACCTGACCGAATCCGGGCCGACGATCGGACTTATCGACTTCGACCTTCTCACCGTGGGCGATGCGGCCCTGGACCTGGCCAATCTGCTGGTTCATCTGGAACTTCGGGTTGCACAAGGTCATTCACTCGATGCCGGGGCATGGAGACACCAGATCTTGCAGGGATATCAACCGTCGGACCTGACCAGGACACAATTGCCGTGGTATGAGCAACAGACGCGGCTCAGGTTGGCGGCGGTATACGGTTTTCGACCAGGGCAGGCACACCGATTGCTGGTCGATCAGCTCGAGGAGGCAAAATGAAGGTTTCTTCATGAATCGCTCATCTGGGCGTCCGGAGGGTGCGGGAGCATAGGGGTATGAAAAGCCTGGGTCTACTCGCCACAGTGGCGGGAGTGGTGGCGGTCAACGTTGCCTTGGTGGCCGTGACCTTGTCGGTGGCCGCGGTCCCGAAGGAACCGGTGATTCCGGCGCAGGTAACTGTAGGTGAAAGCGCGCCATCTGAATCATCGACCGGTTCGGCAAGCACGATCTCGGTGACGACGGACCCAGCGGCCACTTCTCCTCCCGGGTCCAGTGCCGCCCCCAATATTGAGCCGCCCGGCACCGTGGTTTCCGGGACTGGGCGCATGCCCACGACGATCACGTCCATCCCATCGAGTGCGACAACATCGGTGAATCCCACCCAGGTCACAGTGGTGCCGCCGCCAGCAGAACCGCCGCCTCCTGTCATCGTTCCGCAGCTGCCTCCGGATGTCGACGATGATAACGACGATGGCGATTCCGACGACAGTACTGATGATGACGAAGTCGCCGATAGTCCTGACGATGACAGCGGTGATGATGGAGACAACTGAGATCATTACTGCCGCATCAGGACTGCGCTGGTGACCGAGCACCCAACCGTCGAGAACCCTTGGAAGAAATCGATTCCCGACCTCAGCTTCACTGATGCTGTGACGGCCGCCAGCAGTTCCGGGGGTATCCGGCGGGGCGGTACCCGGCGGATCTGGCGTCGTGGCCTATCCGCGCGCGGGCGCATCCTTGGCTGGTTCTCCTTCGTGATGACCTTGGCACTGGCCAGCGTCGGATTCGTGTTGGGATCGCTGCTGTTGACCGGAGTCGACAATGATGTCGCTGCGTCGGTGCAGCAGGAGATCGAAGAGTTCACCACCTTTGCAGCAATCGGCCAAGATCCAACCACCGGCGCGGCTTTCGCTGACACGCAGGCGCTGCTGCGAGTACATCTGCAGCGTCAGTATTCCGATCAATACGAGGTGCTCTTCGGATTTACCGAAACGCTGATCCGGCAGGCAAAAGTCACTCCTGGCGACCCGGTCTCTGATCCGGCGATTGTGTCGGCCATCATCGATTCGCCGGCCAGCTTCGGCACGGTCGAAACAGCGGCCGGGCAAATGTTGTGGGCCAAGCAAGTGGCCCTCCCAGCAGGTGGTATCGCTAAGGGGCAGAAGCCCGGCGTGTATGCCGTCGGTTATCTCGTCGACCTGGAACGGGAAAAGGTGTGGGAGACCATTTCCCTGATCGCGGCTATATCATTGATTGCGTTGTTGGCGTCGTTGTTCGCGGTCTGGGTCGCTGCGGGTCGGATTCTGGAACCGATCAGGTTGGTCCGTCTCGCAGCCGCTGAGATCACCGAGAAGCAACTCCAACGGAGAATCCCAGTCCGTGGGC
>JBBSRY010000396.1:0-3491 GCA_038242595.1 Mycobacteriales bacterium | reverse complement strand
CGCGGGCGATCGCGATGACGATGTCGGGACGAAATCTGCTGTCGGCGATGGTCTGCGCCAATTGGCGGGAAGCCAGACCGAAGCCTTCCCAGGTGAGGACTTCGCGGATGGGCTGGTCTGCGTCGGTCATGACAGGAGAATCTACCGTTCGGGTTGGTCCATCTCATCATCGGACAACATGCACGACGTAATTTTTCGCCCGGGCCGGCCGAGGACGGAACCGGGCGGGTGTCGATCTGACCTCCCCGTCGCCGGGCTGGCTCCGGCTTCCCATTAGGTTCAGCAGATGGCCGCAAACCCGACTCCTGCACCCGTGCTCAACGATCTCGTCGTCCATGCCGAGCGCGCGATCATCGACGGCGTCGAGCGGAGCGCCACCGTGGTGGTGCGGCTGGGCCGGATCGTCGCCATCGAAGACTTCGAAACAGTTGTCGCGGCCAAGACGACCCACACACTGGCGCGCGACGAGGTGCTGATTCCCGGTTTGGTCGATAGTCACGTGCACATCAATGAACCCGGCCGCACCGAATGGGAGGGATTTGATACCGCCACCATGGCAGCCGCAGCGGCCGGTATCACCACCATCATCGACATGCCGCTGAACTCGTTGCCGCCCACACTCAATGCTGCTGCCCTGGCCACCAAAAAGCTTGCTGCTCGCGGTCATTGCCGGGTGGATACCGGCTTCTGGGGCGGCGCCGTCCCGGGCAACCTCGAGGACCTTCCGGAACTCTTCGCGGCGGGGGTTTTCGGAGTCAAGTGTTTCATGCAGGACTCCGGGGTTCCGGAGTTTCCCCCGCTGTCGGTCCCGGAACTGCACGAAGCGATGACGATCGTCGGCGGACTGGACGGCCTGTTACTGGTCCATGCCGAGGACCCGGTCGTGCTGCGTAATGCCCCCACCCCGATGGGCAAGGACTACGCCGCCTTTGTCGCCTCACGTCCGGCCGAGGCGGAGGCATCGGCCATTCGATCGGTCGTCGAGGCCTGCGCGGCCACCGGCTGCCGGGTCCATATCGTGCACCTATCGTCGGCCGCGGGGGTGCACCTGATCCGGCAGGCGAAGGCAGCCGGTGTCCGAATCACCGCCGAGACCTGCCCGCACTATCTGACGCTGACGGCCGAAGGCATCCCGGACGGGTCGCCGCAGTTCAAGTGCTGCCCGCCCATCCGCGGCGCGGCCGACTCCGAGGCGTTGTGGGCAGGTTTGGCCGATGGCACCCTGGACATCGTCGTGACCGATCACTCCCCGTCGACTCCGGAACTGAAGATGATCGAGGTGGGTGATCTGGGTGTGGCCTGGGGCGGTATTGCCGGGTTGCAATTCGGGTTTGCCGCCACGTGGGCGGCCGCGCACGACCGAGGTATCGGTCTGCCCCAAGTTTTGGCCTGGATGTCCCAGGGCCCGGCCGATCTGGTGGGTCTGGAGCACAAGGGACGGCTGAGTGTGGGTGCGGATGCCGATTTGGTGGCGCTGGCTGTTGACGAGACCTTTGTCGTTGAGGCTGCCGGTATCAAACATCGGCACCCGGTCACCCCCTACCTGGGTAAAACCTTGCGCGGAGTGGTCCGGAACTGTTGGTTGCGTGGAACCCGGTTGACGCCGCAGATCATCGCCGGCCGGCTCCTGACGCACACCGCACGGGAGGGGATCAACACGTGACCCGCACCGAGATGTTGCCGCAGGGGAAGATGCCGGACTTCGATGATAGTGAGTGCTCAGCAGTGAAAAGCCCTGCCAGCGAACGAATCCTGAAAGCAGCCCGATAGTGAACATTGTTGAGTTCAACTCTCTGGACGAAACATCGGCGGCGGGGGTCCTTGCTGCCTGCCTGGATATCCAGACCTGGATCAAGGGCATGGTGGCAGCGCGTCCGTTCGTCGATGTGGCTTCCGTTCTGACTGCGGCCGATGCACTATCCGCTCGCATCCAGTGGCCGGAGGTGGCCGCCGCGCTGGCTCGGCATCCGCGGATCGGTGAGAAACCAGTCGGTAACTCGGTGGAAGCTTCTTGGTCCGCGCAGGAGCAGGCCGGTGTCCAGGTGGACGAGGAAGCCGCTTTTGCGGCCGGCAATGCCGCCTACGAGAATCGTTTCGGGTACATCTTTCTGATCTGCGCGGCGGGTTTGTCCGGTGCTCAGATGCTGGCTCAGTTGCGGGACCGGATCGGCAACAATCCCGAGCACGAACACGACATCGTCATGGGTGAACTGCGTAAAATAGCTGCGCTCCGACTGGAAAGGCTGTTCTGATGGGCACTATCGAGCGGATCTCCACGCACTTCCTGGACACGGTGGTCGGCAAAACGGCGGTCGGGCTACCGGTCACGCTCTTCAAGACCGACGTCCTCGGTGCCTTTGCCCAAGTGGGCGGCGGAGTCACCGACGCAGACGGCCGGGTGGCATCGCTCAACGCAGAGGTATTGCAGCCAGGGCGTTTCAAGGTGGTGTTCGACACGACGGAGTACTTCACCAGGGTGTACGGCGCGGTGTTCTACCCACAAATTGCCATCGAATTTTTGTTGGACGGTGGTCGCCCGCTCTACCATATTCCGGTTTTGGCAAGTACTTTCGGCTACTCGACGTACCTGGGCAGTTGATCATTCCAGGAGGCGATACGGCAGGGACTACTCCTTGCGCAGGTAGTCCCCGCGGAAGTAGAACAACGGATTGAAATCGGGGCCGGCGTCCAGGTCCAACACATCGGCCACCACGATCGTGTGATCGCCGCCGTCGTACTCGGCGCGCAGCGAGCAGTCCACCCAGGCCAGCACACCGGGAAGAATCGGCGCTCCGCCAGGCGCTGTCAAATAGTCAATTCCAGCGAACTTATTGCGCCCGTGAGACCCGCTGGTTGCAAAGTTGTCGGACCAGGCGCCGTGGGCGTCGGCCAGGATGTTCACGCAGAAACTGCCGATTTCGCGGATCCGTGCCCAGGTCCCGGACGTGCGGGCCGGACAGATAGAGACCAACGGGGGAGTCAGGGACAGTGAGGTGAAGGTTTGGCAGGTGAACCCGAGCGGCCCGTCCGGACCCACCGCAGTGACCACTGTGACGCCGGTTCCAAAATTTCCCAACACTGTCTTCATCATTCTCGGGGTGACTTCGATGCCCGCCGCTCGGCCGGTGGTCACCGCAGGTTCGCTCATTAGTTCACTGTAATCAGCGCATCGGTCGCAGCAGGTTGCTGACGTGGTGGTGCTGGACACCCTCGATGTGCAGCGGAATGCATCAGCTGTGGACATTGGCGCCGTCGGTGGCCTCGGAACCGGTGTTGCCAGGGCTCTTCCAGAGAGTTGTTCAGCAGTCCGACACCGCTCGTTTGCCGCATCCGGTCAGAGCCCATCGTCGAGGCTGGAATAATGGACAACGTGAAGGCTCCTCAGATGGTCGTATCCGATATGGACGGCACCCTGCTCGACGAATTTGGTCTTGTTTCTCCGCGCAATGCGCAGGCGCTGCACCGTGCATCCGAGAGTGGCGCTCACGTGG
>JBBSRY010000395.1:0-3492 GCA_038242595.1 Mycobacteriales bacterium | reverse complement strand
ATTTTTGGCCACCCCGGGGCTGGATCAAATCCCACAACTGGTGGCGCAGGCCGAATCTGCCGGTTTGACCGTTGAGTTCGGCAGCTTCGGAACGCCGGCAACCGTTCCGGTCGGATTGTCCCTCTCGGCCTACCGGGTGGTGCAGGAGGCCCTGACCAACACGATCAAACACGCCAACGCCGACAGGGTGGATGTCCGGATCCGGTACCTGGCACATTCACTGGAGGTCGAGGTCACCGATGACGGCGCCGGCAGGGCAGCGACAAGCGCGTCGGCGGCGCGATCCGGCTTTGGTCAGGTCGGGATCCGCGAGCGAGTCGCGGTCCACGGCGGCGAACTGGAACTCGGACCGCGAGCCGATGGGTACCGGGTGCGAGCCAGATTCCCCCTCGGGGTCGGCCCTGCCGCCGAGCCGACGGGTCCGGCTACGGAAGGATTGGCGAAATGACCGAACACCAGCCCTTGCGGGTGCTGATCGCTGATGACCATGACCTGGTGCGGACCGGATTTCGGATCATCCTGCAGGCCGAAGACGATCTGACAGTGGTTGCCGAAGCCAAGGATGGTGCCTCGGCGGTACGTCTGAGCGCGCAATACCACCCGGATGTGGTGTTGATGGATGTCCAGATGCCCGGGATGGACGGCCTTGCCGCCACCAAAGCAATTGTCGGCAACGACAACGGCTGCGCCACCGTGCCTGCGGTGTTAATCCTGACCACCTTCGACAGCGATGAGTACCTCTTCGAAGCTCTCCGAGCCGGTGCCAGCGGGTTTTTGTTGAAGAACACCTCACCGGAAGAACTCATCGAAGCCATCCAGATACTGGGACGCGGCGACGCTTTGCTGGCGCCGGAAATCACCAGACGGGTGATCGAGCAATTTGTCACCTCACCCCAGATGGCGGGGGGCCTTACTGCGGCGCAGCGGAGAGAGGATGCCGGTAAACTTGCCGAACTCACCGACCGGGAGTCCGAGGTGCTGATAGCGCTGGCCGGTGGTGTATCCAACTCCGAGATCGCCGCCGCGATGTTTCTGGGTGAAGCCACCATCAAGACGCATGTCTCCCGAGTGTTGATGAAACTAGGTCTGCGCGATCGGACCCAGGCGGTGGTTTTCGCCTACGAGAACGGCGTCGTCGTCCCCGGCCGATAGTCCATTGGTCCGCCCTGTGGGGGAGGGCAATATCGCCCCTGCGTGTGACGCCAAAAAACCGGCCGCTGCCTATCGTTGTGGACACGACGAACGAGATGGCAATGGGAGGGCATGTGATGCTCGAAATCAACAGCGTCAGTAGGCGTTTCGGTGATCGGCTGGTACTCGACGAGGTTTCTTTCACGGTGGGTCCAGGGCGGATGACCGGCTTTGTCGGCGCTAACGGCGCCGGCAAAACAACCGCCATGCGGATCATCCTCGGCGTGTTGGCGGCGGACAGCGGTTCGGTTGTCTGGAGGGGTCAACCGATCAGCCAGTCCGTCCGCCAACGTTTTGGCTACATGCCAGAGGAGCGTGGGCTCTACCCGAAAATGAAGGTGGCCGAACACATTGTCTACCTGGGTCGGTTACACGGGTTGGACGCTGGGCGGGCCAAGAAGAACACAGCTGCCCTGCTGGAAGAGCTGAATTTGGCCGAACGGGCCAATGACACCTTGGAGTCACTTTCGCTGGGCAACCAACAGCGAGCGCAGATCGCCGCCGCACTGGTTCACGACCCCGAGCTGTTGATCCTGGACGAACCATTTTCCGGACTCGACCCGATGGCCGTGGACGTCGTGGTGTCCACTCTGCGTGATCGAGCCGCCACCGGTGTCCCGGTCTTGTTCTCCAGTCATCAACTCGATGTGGTGGAGCGACTTTGCGATGACGTGGTCATCATTGCCGACGGCCAGATCAGGGTGGCGGGGGAGCGAGAAGCGTTGCGTCAGCAGCATTCCCGGTACCAGTTCAAAATTACCGTTGATGCTGACGCCGGCTGGGTTCGTGATCTACCGCAGGTCAAGGTGCTGGACGTGGACGGACCACACGCGGTGGTCGAACTCCTGTCCCCGGATCAGGACCAGTGGTTACTGCAGCAGGCGTTGAGCCGTGGCCCGGTCCGGCAATTCGACCCGGTCATCCCAAAACTCGCCCAAATCTTCCGGGAGGTAGTCCGATGAGCGCACCTACGTTGATGAAGCCCACCGCCCCCGCCCAGCCGGCGACTCTTTCCTCCGCAGGTGCCGTCAAGCTGGTTGCCGCCCGCGAGGTCAAGGTCCGGCTGCGCGATAAGTCGTTCATCTTCTCCAGCATCTTTCTCTTGTTGATCGTGGCTGCCGCGACCATCTTGCCGTCACTGTTCGGCGGTGGGGCCACCACCGTCGCCGCGCTCGGCCCGCAGGCGCAGCAGGCAGCGGTGGCCGCCGGGGCCGAGGTCACTTCGGTGGATTCGGTGGAGGCCGCGCAGGCGTTGGTGCGATCCGGCGACGTGGAAGCCGCGCTCGTACCCGATACCACCGGCGCCTCGCCCCTGGGCGTCCAAATTGTGGCTCTGGAGGAAGCGCCGAGTGATCTGGTGTCGGCCATGAGTGTGGCCTCACCGGTGCAATTGTTGGCACCGACCGGGATCGACCCGGCTCTTGCCTTCCTGGTGCCCTTTGCTTTCGCCATGGTCTTCTTCATGACCACTCTGACCTTCGGGCTCAGCATCGCTCAGAGCGTTGTCGAAGAGAAGCAGACCCGTGTCGTCGAGCTTCTGGTAGCGAGCATCCCGATTCGGGCCCTGCTGGCCGGCAAGGTCCTGGGCAACACGGTGTTGGCGATGGGCCAGATCGTGCTGCTGGCGGTGGTCGCTCTGCTCGGTTTGCAGGTCAGCGGAGCCAGTGAGCTATTCACCGCCGAGGTGATGACGAAGATCGGCACCGCGTTGGCCTGGTTCATACCGTTCTTCCTGGCCGGTTTCCTGCTGTTGGCCGGTCTGTGGGCGGTAGCCGGCGCTCTGGTGTCCCGGCAGGAAGATCTGGGTTCATCGACCATGCCGATCCAGTTTTTGGTGATGCTGCCCTTCTTCGGTGTCATCTACAGCGGCGGATCCGGAATTTTCCTCACCGTGCTTTCCTACCTCCCGTTCGGTGCGCCGGTAGCGATGCCGGTCCGAATGTTCAACGGTGACACCGCTGTGTGGGAGCCGCTTGTCGCGCTGGCATTGGTGATCGCGACGGCAATCGGGTGCATCCTGCTGGCCTCCCGGCTGTATCAGGGATCGTTGCTCCGGACGAACGGTCGAACCTCGATCAAACAGGCCTGGAGTACGCGTAGCTGACGGCCGACTCACCCGCACGGTCCACGCCCCCTCCCTTTTTTCGCCACCGGAAAAAGGGAGGGGGCGTCGTCGTGCGTTTACGAAGGGGAGCCAAGGGCAGTGGTGAGGCAGCCCAGGTCTGGGTACTCAGGTCTGGGTACTGGGGCGTCATCAACAGGGTCGGCATGAGGAATGTTCTCGGCGGCGCCGGGTAACCT
>JBBSRY010000394.1:0-3505 GCA_038242595.1 Mycobacteriales bacterium | reverse complement strand
GTCGCCACCGTCAACAGCAGCGCCGCCGCCATCCAGGCAATCCGGAACCACTCCATCGAATCCGGGAATGGCAGTACATACAGACCAATGGCACAAACCTGGATGAAGGTTTTTAGTTTGCCGCCTGCGCTGGCCGGAATAACCTCGTATCGCAGCAAGGCCAGCCGCAGGAGGGTGATGCCGATTTCTCTGGCCAGGATGACGATGGTGAGCCACCACGGCAGATCACCCAGGATGGACAGACCGACCAGGGCGGAGCCGGTGAGCGCCTTATCGGCGATCGGGTCGGCGATCTTGCCGAAATTGGTGATCAAGCCCCGTTTACGGGCGATGTGACCGTCATAGCGGTCAGTGATTGCCGCTACGGCGAATACCGCCCAAGCGGCGATCCGCCACCAGGTGTCGTGACCACCGGCTTTGAACAGAAAGACCAGGAACAAGGGAACCAGCAAGATCCTGGAGACAGTCAGGATATTCGGCAGGTTGACCAGCGGAACCGGACGTTCTGGGGTCATTCCCTGGCTCCCGACCCATCCGGGCGTGGCATCACTTCGATGACCCGGGCAGTCAGGTCGATGCCGTCGGAGGCGATGACGATTGCGCGCACCAGATCACCCAGTTCCACACCACGAGCCTCGGTCAGCGTGGTGATGCCATCTACTTCGGGCGCCTGATGAGCGGCGCGTCCCACGACGGTCAGTCCGGAGGCGTCCTCGAAACCACTGCCGTAGTCGCCAACCCCACCGTCACCGTCGACCAGTACGATTACCTCGGTGCCGATGCGGTCCTCGGCGCGTTGAGTGACCAGTTCGTCGACCAGCGCTGTGACGCGTTCGACGCGCGCCGCCACTACGTCCTCATCGAGCTTGTCCGGCAGATCGGCAGCAGCTGTGCCGTCCTCGTCGGAATAGCCGAAGACACCAACGGCATCCATCCGGGCACCGATCAGAAATGCTTCGAGTTCGGCCAAGTCTTCTTCGGTCTCGCCGGGGAAGCCAACAATGACATTCGATCGGATCCCGGCTTCCGGCGCAGCAGCCCGGATCTGCTCGACCAGCCCGAGGAAGGACTCGCGGCTACCAAATCGTCGCATCCTACGGAGCACGGGTTCAGAAGCGTGCTGGAAAGACATGTCGTAGTAGTCGGCCACGCCTTCGGTTCGCGCGATGGTCTGAACCAGCGAAGCCTTCGTTTCGGCCGGTTGCAGGTAGGAAAGCCGGACCCGGGTGATGCCGTTCACTGCGGCAAGCCGTTCCAGAACCGATTCGAGTTGGTGCTCCCCCGGCAGATCCTTGCCGTAGGAGGTTGAGTTTTCGCTGACCAACACGATTTCGCGGACGCCCTGACCGGCCAGCCAATGCGCTTCGTTGACGATCTCGTCGGCGCTGCGGGAAATAAAAGATCCGCGGAAGGCCGGGATAGCACAGAAAGTGCAGCGACGGTCACAGCCGGAGGCGATCTTCAGCGGTGCCACCGGGCCCTTGTGCAACAGTTTGCGGACCAGGCTCGGGCCGGAGGCGGGGCCGGCGTGATCGGAATGGGAATGACCGGGCACCGAGATGGAGTTTGCCGCGGCCGGCCGTGACACCGGCGAAATCGGCAGTAATGTACGGCGATCCACCGGCGTGTGCGGCTTTGGGCTGTTCCCGTCCATCACGTCACCGAGCAGCCCGGCCAGGTCAGGGTAGGAATCGAAACCTAGGACCGCGTCGGCCTCCGGCAACTCTTTGGCCAGTTCGGCACCGTACCGTTCGGCCAGGCAGCCGACGGCGACAACCTTTGCACCGGTATCGGAAGCGGCGAGCAGCGTGTCGATCGAGTCCTTCTTCGCACTGGCCACAAAGGCACAGGTATTGACAACTATGACATCGGCAGGGCTGTCATCCTCGACCAGTTCGTATCCACCGAGGGCCAACCGGCCGGCAATTTCAGAGGAATCTACTTCATTTCGGGCGCAGCCCAAGGTCACGAGGGAAACACGAGTTGGGGCGGACACTCGTCCAGAGTAGTCGCCTTCCAGGGTTGTACCTGCCGATCCGGCTGTGGCGTCGTCCTGGTTGCGGATTCGCCGGCGAAGGCTGAAGTCGGCACACCCACGGAGTCGACCTTCTAACCGGTAGGCTGGCCGCCCGTGACCGCTCAAATCCCGCCGCATGCTGCGCCGACCCGTGACGACGACGTCTCGAACCACACGAGTAACCCCCGGATCGCGGTACGCCGGGCGCGACCATCAGATGTTCGACGAATCAAAATGCTGGTCGATGCCTATGCGGGGCCGATTTTGCTGGAGAAGAGTCTGGCCAACCTGTATGAGGACGTCACGGAATTCTGGGTCGCGGTCGACCTGGCAGCGACCGGCGAAGAAGTCGTTGGTTGCGGCGCCCTGCATGTGCTCTGGGAGGATTTAGCGGAGATCCGCACGGTCGCAACGGATCCGGTGTTGCGCAGCCACGGCATCGGCCGGGCGGTGTGTGAACAAATCATCGCCGAAGCGATCGAGATGGGCCTGGAGAGGCTATTCTGCCTGACCTTTGAGGTGTCATTCTTTGCCGGCCTCGGATTTGCGCCGATCAAGGAGTTGGACCTGACACCGGAGGCACTGCTGGAACTCCGCAGATCCTATGACGCCGGCGTCGCCGAGTTCCTCGACCTGCCCTATGTGAAACCCAACACCCTAGGTAATACCCGGATGCTCAGACACCTCTGATCGGTCCCTCACAACGCAACTTGCGGCGAGACAATGCCAAAATCCATCGGATTTCAAGCACTGACTCGCCGCAAGAAGACAGCAAACCGGGTCAAACGTTGGACTGCACCTTGAGGATCAATCCGATGCCGATGATCGAGATCACCCAGATCATCGCAACGAACAGGGTCAAGCGATCCAGATTCTTTTCCACCACACTGGAGCCGGACAGCGAGGACTGCACACCGCCACCGAACATGGTCGACAGGCCGCCGCCTTTACCACGATGCAGCAGCACCAGAAGGATCAGCGCCAGGCTGGTCAACAGCAGCAGCACATCGAGAATAATTTTGAGCGCGTCCATCGTTACCTTGCATATCGGGGACTTGTTCGTCCGAAAACCTGACCGGGGGACGTGCGTCGTCAGCAGACGCACAAACTTCGAGGAAGTCTACCTGCTGCTCGAGCGCAAACTCTGCAGCAGCGCACGACTCTGTCAGCCGATGATGCCCACAGAGTTGGCGCTGAGGGTGGCAAATTCGCTGGCATCAAGACTGGCACCGCCGACCAGTGCGCCGTCGACGTCGGTTTGGCCGACAATTTCTGCCACATTGCCGGACTTGACGCTGCCGCCGTAGAGCACGCGGACTCCGTTGGCCAGGTCGGCCGAATATTTGGTGGCCAGTGCTGCGCGCAGGGCTGCGCACACTTCCTGCGCGTCGGCCGGGGTTGCCACCCGACCGGTTCCGATGGCCCAGACCGGCTCATAGGCGAGCACGATACCCGCGGCCTGGTCGGCGCTGATGTCTTCGAGGGCTC
>JBBSRY010000393.1:0-3520 GCA_038242595.1 Mycobacteriales bacterium | reverse complement strand
GCCTGCCTGGGCTTCCTGCCGCACAACTTTTTTCCGGCGAAGATCTTCATGGGTGATTCCGGAGCTATGTTCATTGGCTTGCTGATGGCTGCTGCGATCAGCAGTGCTTCTTTCAAGATCGATCCGAATGTCTTTGGCGCACGAACGACCATCGGGCTGCTCGCTCCACTGATCGTCGCGCTGGCGGTGGTCTTCATTCCGGTGCTGGACTTTTTGCTGGCCATCATCCGTCGCACCATTGCGGGGAAAAGCCCACTGACGGCCGATAAACGTCACCTACATCATCGAATGCTGGCCATCGGTCACTCGCATCGGCAGGCGGTGCTGATCTTCTATATGTGGGCCGTGGTGGTCGCCGGCGGCGCGGTTGCATTATCCCTGGTTCCCACCTGGCAGGAGATGATCTACCCCTGGCTGGCAGCGTTTGTGGCTGCGCTGGCGCTGTCAGTACTGCCGTGGGTGCGGACCCGTCGGAGCAGTCCCAGCACCGTAGGGCAAAGTCCCACATGACGGCCATCGGCTGGTCCTGGTACTGCGGACGGCGGTGCTCCTGCGATACTGAGATTCGCTCGTCACGCGAACCGGGCGCACAGCATCGGTCGGCTGATGCGGTGCAGATCAAACCAAGGGAGTTTTCTTGAAGTCCAAGAGGCTGGGCGCTCCTGTGCAGCACTCGCTGCCGCCTTTGCGCTACGAGCTTGCCGCGCGCGCCGAGCGTGCGTCCCGGGTCGATGGGCCGTGGTCTTTGGAACATCTTCGACCGGCAACATGGGTCATGACCGCCCTCTCGGTGATAGGGGTGATTCTTGGCTTCGCATTCAACGGTTGGCCCGCGGCCTGGGGTGTGCTGATCGGCTCTTTTGTGGTCACGATATTCTTTGTCAGCAGTAGCTGGGCAGTTGCCAAGGTGGGCGAAGTGAATGTTCGACTCACGTTGCCGATCGCGCTTGTCACCTATGGTCTGAAAATTTTCCTGCTCGGTATCTTTCTGGCTGCGATGCCCGTCCACGGACCGGTGGACCGCACGTGGCTCGGCGTGGCCATCGCCGTAGGCGTGATGGTGTGGGTCGCCTGCCAGGTCATTGTGGTGTGGCGAACCCCCCGGATGTATGTGGACGTTTCTGCCTCACCGAACCCTGCGGACACGTCGACATCGACTCTGAACAGCCCAGTTGCAAGGACACTCACTCAGTGACGACGAATCGTAGAACCACTGATAAGGTCATTCACACCAGCATGGCAGGAAAGCTCGCGGGGGCCCCGGTAGGATCAGGGGCCGCAATGGGAGTGCTGAGTTCGATGTTCGCCGGTCTCTTCTTTTGGGGTGGCGTCGGCTGGCTTCTTGATCAGTGGTGGGGTACCCGGTTCGTTATCGCGATCGGTGCCGTCGTTGGACTGGCTTTGAGCGTTTACGTTGTTGTCGTGAAATACGGTCGGGCGGACCTTTCGGTCCCACCGCTGAACCTAAGCACCATAGACACTGGGGTCTCAGACTCCAGTACCCGAAAGGAGAGCGAGTGACCGGCTCCATGCTGGCCGTAGATGAGGTCGAATTCGCCCCACCCGAGGTTGAATCGGCCTTTTTTCATGATCCTTTCGACGCCTTGGGCATCTCCAGTATCAAGGCGATGGTGCTACTCGCTATCGGCGTTCTGATTGTTGTTGTTTTCATGGTGGCTTCGGCCCGTAAGGCGGCTGTTGTTCCGGGCAGGTTAGCCTTCGCTGGGGAATCCCTGTACGGATTTGTACGCAACGGAATTGCCAGAGAGGTGATCGGGAAAGAAAGCCAGAAATATGTGCCCTTTCTTGCCTCCCTCTTTCTTTTCATCCTCGTGCAGAACCTCTTCGGAATTTTGCCTTTCGCGCAGCATGCACCGACCAGTCAGTTCGCTGTACCGGCGGTACTCGCCGGCTTGGCCTATCTGGTTTACATCGGGGCCGGGGTCAAAAAGCATGGTGCCCTCGGGTATCTCAAGTCGCAGACCGTCATTCCGGGTGTTCCGGTGGCAATGCACATCATTCTGATCCCGATCGAATTTCTCTCGAATTTGATCCTTCGACCGGCCACTCTGGCCATTCGTCTGTTTGCGAACATGTTTGCCGGGCACATGCTGGTCCTCGTTGCTTCCTCGGGAACTCTCTTCCTTCTGCAAACGGGTGGCCTCAATTCCGTCATTGCTATTCTGCCTTTTATTGGTGGTTTGGCCCTGGTGTTCTTCGAGCTGCTCATTGCGGCGTTGCAGGCCTACGTGTTCACCATCCTTACCGCTGTGTACATCCAGACGTCGATCGCCGACGAACACTAGAAGTTTTGTCCAGCTCAAATCGAGCGACACCACCTGAAAGGGAGCAATAAGTAATGGCTGCAGAAATTTACCTGGCCGAGTTGTCCGGAAACATCGCGACGGTCGGGTACGGCCTGGCCGCGATCGGACCCGGAATCGGTGTCGGTCTGGTCTGGGCTGCCTACATCCAGGCCACCGCTCGCCAGCCAGAGTCCGCCGGTCTGACCCGGACCTACGCCTTCATCGGCTTTGCCGTCGTCGAAGCGCTGGCATTGCTCGGCCTGGTCGCCGGCTTCATCCTCGTCTAGGGAACCGGACATGCTCGCTAGCGAACCTCTGACTGTCGAAGAAGGTGAAACTGCTGTTCTCGGTGTGCCGATCGGTGACCTCGTCATCGCTCTCATCGGATTCGCAGTTCTGTTCTTCGTTCTGAAAAAGTACGCTTTTCCGCAGTTTGAAAAGGCGTACGCCGCTCGCACCAAAGCTATCGAAGGTGGAATCGAAGAGGCGCAGTCTGCACAGCGTGAAGCCAAGGCTGCACTGGAGGAATACCAGCGTCAGCTTTCCGGTGCGCGCGAAGAAGCTGCCAAAATCCGTGAGGAAGCCCGAGTGGCTGCTCATGCAATCCGGGAGGATCTGCTGGCGCAAGCCCACGCGGAGACCGAGCGGATTGCTGCCTCTGGCCGCTCCCAATTGGCCGCCCAGCGGTCGACCATTGTGGCCGAACTCCGTGGCGAACTGGGTCGGCTATCCGTGGAACTTGCCGGCAAGGTGGTTGGTGAATCCCTCGAAGAAGAGGCACGTCAGCAACGGACCGTCGAACGATTCCTCGCAGACCTGGAGAACTGATGCGCCATATTGCTTCTCGTCAGTCACTCCGATCGGCCACCGACGTCCTGCTGTCCGGTGCGGCGACGCTGGATGACACCGGACTCGGTGTCCTCGGTCAAGACCTGACCGAAGCGGCAGCGACGTTCTCCCGGGAGTTGTCGTTGCGTCGTGCGCTCTCTGCCAACACCACACCGGCCGAGGCCAAATCCGGTATCGCCTCGCAGCTATTCGCGGGCAAGATCGGGGCTGCAGCGCTGCGGGTACTTGATGCAGTTGTGCGTTCGGAATGGTCCACCGGGTCCGATCTGGCAGAGGCGCTGCGCCAATTGGGTCGGACTGCAATGTTTCTGCGGGCCGAGCGGACCGGGGACCTCGACGAGGTGGAAGATCAGATTTTCCGGTTC
>JBBSRY010000392.1:0-3520 GCA_038242595.1 Mycobacteriales bacterium | reverse complement strand
GATTGGACCAACCGATGGACGCCAACTGTTCGGTACTCAGTGGTTCAGTGGTCAGCGCATAGTCGTAGACCGGTACGACGAACGGCCGGACCCGCTTGAGCAGCGATGGGAAAGCGTTGGTGCCCAACGCTACTTGCGCAGCGGTGATAACGCCGTTGCGGGTACGCAACTGCATCGAATCGCCCTCCCGGGCCAAACCCTCGACGTGGGTGTTCTCGTGGATTTTGACGCCGAGCTGTTCGCAGGCGTCGGCCAATCCCCAGGCGAGCCGGGCCGGGTCGACCATGACGGTGTTGTCCTTGGACCAGACGGCGCCCAGATAGGTGGGCGAATTTGCCTCGGCGCGGGTGGCTGCTTGATCGAGAAGGACGGCGTCGTCGCCGAAGTCGAGCATTCGTTGGTAGTCCACCTCGATGTCTTCGAGTTGATACTCCTCGGTGGCGACCCGAAGTTCGCCGGTCTTCTCGAGTTTGCAATCGATGCCGAATTTCTCGATCGTTTCGACAATACCGGCCAGATTTTCCCGGCCGAGGCGCTCCAACCGCGGCATATCGCGGGGATACCAATCAAGGCCGTTAGCCTGGCCGTGGGTCAGGGATGCGGAACAGAATCCACCGTTGCGGCCCGAGGCAGCCCAACCGATATTGCGACCCTCGAGTACTGTCACCTCGCGCTCGGGATAACGTTGTTTGGCCAGCAGCGCGGTCCAGAGCCCGGAATAGCCAGCGCCCACCACCGCCAGATCGGTTTTGGTGTCGACGGTGAGACGTTCACGCTGGTCGGGAGAGTCGACGTCATCAAGCCAGTAGCAGATCGGTTCGGCGTCGCGCAGGGATTGCACCGCTTGTTTGTGCAGCACGGAGTGTGCGGCGCGCCCGGTACTGAACTTCTGGGTGTGGATCTTCATCGCTTCGCCACCTGTTCATCTGCGAGCACCTTGCGCGAGGTCTCGGAGACGATGCCGGTTTTGGCGCTCCACATTTGCGCATTCAACGAGGTGGTGTTGAACGAGGTGGCACTCAACCGGCGCCCGCCGGGGGTATCCGGAACGGCCCGTTGGCCATTCCAGGAATGTCGGGAGGCGGTGTGATCAGGTGCTGGGAGCAGCATGGGTGAATCTCGCTTTCGTATCTTTGCTGGGTGAAACCACTACCGGGTCTAGTTACCCGATAGTGCGAAAATCGTTCGGTGCCAGTTTTTTTCGACCTTCTGGGTCAGATCCATTGCCAAGTGCTTGATCTGGGTGTACTCGCTGAGCGAATACATACTCATATTCTTCCCGAATCCGGATGCACCGTAGCCACCGTGCGGCATTTCCGAGAAGATCGGAATGTGGTCGTTGATCCAGACGGTGCCGGCCTTGATTTCTCGACTGGCCCGCAACGCCCGGTGCACATCGCAGGTCCAGGCCGACGCCGCCAGCCCGAAAGGTGAGTCGTTGGCCAGGCTCAGTGCTTCGTCATCGGTGTCGAAGGGAATTACCGTCAGTACCGGACCGAAGATTTCCTGTTGCACGGCTTCGGCTTTCTGGTCCAGTCCGGCTATCAGGGTCGGTCGATGCCAGAATCCGTCCTTCCAGTCCGCCCCTGGCAAAGTTCCACCGTCGTAAATGCGTCCGCCGGCTGCTTGGGCCCGATGCACAAAGCCGGCAACATGATCTCGATGCCGCGCACTGGACAGTGGTCCCAGATCGGTTGCCGAATCGAAGGGAGCGCCGACAGTGATGCAGGCATACAGATCCGCGACGCCGCTGATGAATGCATCGATCACACTGCGGTGCACATAGGCCCTGGTGGCAGCGGTGCAGTCCTGGCCGGTGTTGATCAGTGAACCGGCTACCGCGCCATGAATGGCCGCATCCGGATCAGCATCCTCGAAGACCACGAAAGGTGCTTTCCCGCCGAGTTCCAGATGCACCCGGGCGGCCCGCCCGGCAGGCCGCCATCACGCCTCGTCCGACTGCGGTGGATCCGGCGAAGGACACCATGTCGACGTCCGGATGGCCGGTCAGTGCGTTTCCGGCCTGCGCTCCGGTTCCGGTCACCACGTTGACTACGCCGGCGGGGATGCCCGCCTCGGTGGCTGCCTCGGCAAACAGCAACGTGGTCAGGGGGGTGATCTCCGATGGTTTGAGCACGATGGTGTTACCGGCTGCAATGGCCGGCAGGATCTTCCACCCGGCCATCTGCAAGGGATAGTTCCATGGCGCAATGGATCCGATGACACCGATCGGCTCCCGCCGGATCATCGAGGTGTGATCCGGTGAGTACTCCCCCGCAGCGGTGCCTTCCAGAATTCTGGCCGCACCGGCGAAAAACGAGGTGTTATCAACTGTTCCCGGCACATCGAATCCGCTGGACAGCTTGTGCGGTTTGCCGGTCTGAGCCGATTCGACTGCGGCAAACTCGAGAGCCTTCTCCTCGAGTTTGCCGGCCAATGCCTGGATCAGCCCGGATCGCTCGCCCGGTGTCGACTGCGACCAACCTGGGAATGCCGAACGCGCTGCTGCAACTGCGGTTTCGACCTGGCCAGCGGTGGCCAACGGATAGTCGACGATGGATCTACCGGAACACGGGTCCAGGACGGAGAAGGTGTCACCCGCACCCGCAACCCGTAGACCGTTGATGTAGTTCAATGCCGGATCGTAGATCTGCGGCACGCAGTGTTCTGCTGAACTGCTTGACATGCTGTTTCCTTACAGTTGCTGCGACCGAGCTCGGCCGACCTGGGTGCACTACCGGGCTCGCCGGGTCGTGATGAACCGGCCGATGATGACGGCGGCCAGCGCAATCAGGAGCATCGCGGTTCCGACCACGTTGACCTGCGGGGCCAAACCACGCTGCGCGCCACCCCAGACGTACATCGGGAAGGTGACAACGGAACCGGAGTTGAAGTTGGTGATGATGAAGTCATCAAAAGAGAGCGAGAAAGAAAGCATCGCGGCCGCGACGATTCCGGGAAGGACCAACGGAAAGGTAATTCGCCAGAATGTATTTGACCGATTCGCATACAGATCCATTGCCGCCTGTTCCAGTCGCGGATCCAGACCGGTAAGTCTGGCTTTGACGGTCACGATGACAAACGAGAGGCAGAACATCACATGTGCGATCACCACGGTGCCGGAGCCAAGCGGAACGCCGAGGTTGAGAAACAGGGTGAGCAACGAGGAACCGGCCACCACTTCCGGCGTTGCCATCGGTAGGAAGACCAGCACGTTGGCCACCGCCCGGCCCCGAAAACGGTGCCGGGACATACCGAATGCGGCGAGTGTGCCGACTGCGGTGGCGATGATCGTCGCCACCACACCGATCCAGATCGAGGTCCAGAGCGATTCGCACAGGCCGCTGACCCCGCAGGGATCTTTCCAGGCGTCCCAGGAGAACTGATTCCAGACGATATTGCTTTTCCCCTCCGGCTTGTTGAAGGAGAACCTCACGACGTTGTAGATGGGAGCAAACATGAAGAGCAGCGCCAGGATACCGACGAAGACGACCAGATGGTCCTTGAACCAGCGCCAGGG
>JBBSRY010000391.1:0-3521 GCA_038242595.1 Mycobacteriales bacterium | reverse complement strand
CGCTTCCGGGTCCGCCGCATCCTCGTCAGACCCCGCCGCTAGCGGCTCCGATGATGTTGCCGGTTCCGGTTTCCATTGAATCTGGCTGCCACCGGCCGCCGCTGTCCAGGTACCGCCGGCGATCAGAACGGCCAGGAATGTCACCAACGCCACCGGCCATGCCGGCGCCCCGATGAAAGACCAGGCCCCGCCCTCGATCCCGCCGCCAGCTAGCCCGACCACAACCCACAGGGTGAGGGAGGCCAAAACCGCAGCAACTCCGATGGCGTAGAGCCTCTCCCGCCGCGTCTTTACCCCCCGGGTGACCGAAATGCCGGCCCCGACCGCTGCGACCACCGGCACCACGAGCAACGCGAGTCCGACCCCGGACCAACTGGAACTACTCGGGATCGAAGCCAGAATGGGAAAGGGCGGAAGGTCGGCCTGTACCGAACCGAACGGTGAATAGTTGGCAAGTCCCACCTCGAATCCGACTCCGCTGACATAGCCGATCGCGGCGGCGATGGCGTTCGGCAAGAATGCGAGACCGGCCAGCGTGAGACCAATCTCCTCGGTGACACCGGAGGTGCTCGCGTCGGTCAAGGTGGCAGCGGTACCGAAGGAGAGTGCCAGTGAAGTGGCGAACGCGACTGCCGCACCGCCGATGACGATGAGGCAGGCAACCAGCGAAGCTCGAATAGAAGTGGCAATCCAACCGGGCAAAAGCGAGATCAGTAGCGTACTGAGCGCCTCGCCCCGGAGCACGGTCCCCACCGTCAGGCTGACCAGCGCAACACCGCCCGCACAAACTCCAACCAGCTGATTTACTGACCCCGGGGTGGCGAGCCAGCCGACCAGCAGTCCCACCACGACCGCATAGGTCAAGGCGCCGATGAGGACCGCCACCAACTCGTCGGAGGCGGTCTTCGCCACGCTGGTGGTCCGTCCGATGCTGCCGATCAACATGGCCGCAAACAACGCGGTCAGCATCAGCGGACTCAGGTCCAGGCTCACCTGACCGATGTTGACCGGGGCGAAGTGGGCCAGTGCGAATGCAGCCACCCCACCCCGCAACAGCTGAATCGGGCTTGCTCCGGAAGCTGGCGTGATAGCCCAAATGACAGCGGCCACCGCGCAGGTGAAGCCGAGTCCGGCAACCGCTGCGATCGCCGAGCGAGCCGCAGCAGCCACTGCCACCGCGGCATTTGATGCCGGTGCCAGGGTCAGCTCCCCCGATTGCTGCTGCCTCACATTGTCACTGTCACACAGCGTGAATAAAACACTGCGGGTGCCACGCCGATGTACAGTTTAATGGCACAAAGTTCGGTGCGGCTGGTTACTCAGCGCGAGGAATTGAGGGCCAAGGACGCACGGGCACCTCTCCTGGGTGATTGCCGGTCTGGTCCTGAGTGTCATCCCATATCGCTGCGTAACGGGCCGAGTCCTGGGGGGCCGGCGGGTACTGCGGTGGCTGCAGGTTCCATTCTGACGGCGCAGGACCCGGTGGCGCCGGCGGTCGGGGATTGTCTTCGGCTTCGGTCTCCAGTCGCTGGCGCCCGGCATCGCTGGGCACCGATCGATAGTCCGGATTCTCCGTGTAGGTCGGTGCTTGTTCCAGCGGATCCACCGCAACCGGTTGCTGCTGGATCGGCCACACGTAGCTTTCCGGTTCCGCCTGTGGCATGGCCCGATATCGCATTGTCGGCTCGTCCATCTGCTGCGGGTGGGAGCCTGGATCAGGCGGGGGCGTGGCACCGGACTCGGCCGACCGGTGGCCGGTTTGCTGATCGCCGGTTTGCTGGTCGCCGGTCTGCCAACGCGGGGTGTTTACCGGAGCCGAAGCTCGAGATGATGCGGGTTCGGCGCTGTTGGGCGCGCCGTCATCGGCTGCCGCTCGAAGCTGCTCGGCCGGCGGCAATCGGGTCATCTGAGTGACTTCCGATTCCGCCCCCATTGCAGGCTCGCTTTCGTTGACCGGGTTCTGGTCGGCCGGAGGCCGCTGGTCCTCATTGGCGGCAGACTCCGGGGGTTGGAAGATCGATAGCGCAGGATCGGTGCTCTGCCCCGACTGGGAGGTGGACTGATGGGCGAACGGGGTGCGGGTGACCTCGGTTGGCGCACCTTCAAGGGGTACCTGCGCGCTGACGGTGGCGGCCGCTGTTTGAATGCGCGAGCCGGAACGCGGTTCGGGGCTGAGTTCTGAAGCCGCGCGCGGGGTGCGTTGCAGATCGGTGAGCCGCTCGGCGACCAAAGCGGCCGCGATGCTCCGCGCAGTGGCCGATGCCGCTGTGGTCGCGGCCGCGGTTGCCGCTGCTGTCGCCGCCTCGGTGGCGGCCGATACCGCGCGATCGACGACGTGGGCCGACAACTCTCTCGTCGCACGGACCACCTGCGCGCTCAGAGTGGCGCTGGCGAACTTCGCGGCCGCCAGATAGCCGGCCAGACCGAGGATGAACATCACTGCCCCCACCCCGGCGCCGCCGAACAATCCGATCTGAATCTTGTATTCGGGGCCCGAAGCATCTGGTGCCGCAGTGGTGTAGTCACCCGAACTGTAGAGATAGATGATGGCGCCGGCTCCCAGCGCCGAAGCCAGTGCCAGCGCTGCGACGGCCAACCAGACCCCGGCGGCCCCTGATCTACGGAGAACGGTGCCCAGTGCGGCGATCCCCGCGGCCAACAACAGAATCGGGATGGCCCCGGCCACGATGATCGTCTTGCCGGCGTCGATTTCGCCCGCCGGCGTGACCACGCTGACAGCCTGAAAAAACCCCAATACAAAACCGGCGATACCGAGCAAACCGACCACTGCGGCCAACACAGTCTGCAACCCAGCGCTGGGCGTTCCGGTGGGCGCTGCACCGGCTCCGGTGAGGTTTTCCGAGAAGGCTCGCAGCTGTTGGCTCTGCGGGCTCTGGCCGGGCTGCCCCGGCGGGGGGCCAGGTCGATAGTGCCCAGAACCACCTTGCGCACCCGGACCGCATTGTTGACCTGAACCGCCTTGCTGAACTGAACCGCCCAGCTGCCGGGGACCATGTTGTTGTCCTGGTCCGTACGACCCGCCCGAATACTGCGGTGGGGCCGACGGCTGCCCTGCCCCGGGTCGAGACAGATACTCGGGTTGAGACTGATACTCAGGTCCAGACTGATACTCGAGTTGCGATGGGTATTCCGGTCGCGACTGGTGTTCGGGTCGCCGGCCAGGATTGCCGTAACCACCAGCGCTTTGCTGACCCTGTTGGTTGAAACGGTCGTTTCCGGCGAACGGCGGCTGCGTCATTGATATCTCCCGGCTCCTTGCCCGCTTGGCGGCGGCCTATGGCGTTAGCCAAAAACCTAGTTCACCGGCGGCCGGGAGCGCAGGCCGCCCATGAGAATGGGCGTCATCCGGGCAGCCGCGCCGGAAACTGATCGGCAACCACCAACCCCGGCCGGTCTTGCTGAAGTATTTGCTCTTGGAGCTGCTGCCAAACAAAAAGGGGCACCCAGTCTCCTGGGTGCCCCTTTTGCACTGTTGTGTCAGTGCTGCGGTCCGGACTGAT
>JBBSRY010000390.1:0-3549 GCA_038242595.1 Mycobacteriales bacterium | reverse complement strand
ATTGGGAGTGCGAAGGGATACCTTCGCACTCCCAAAGTTTCAGGATAAAGCTCTATTTGAGAACGGAAACCGTAGGTTTTTGGGCGGCTTGGCGCTTGTTGCGCACAATGCTGGACAGGAACGAAGCTCCGATGAAGGCCACTCCCAGCAGCCCGGTGATGATCTCACTGATTTCTACCCCGATCGAGACGAACAGGATTGCGGCCAGGGCGCCGATCGCCCAGTGCGCGCCGTGCTCCAGGTAGACGTAGTCCTGCAGGGTGCCCTTGCGGACGAAGAAGATGGTCAGCGAGCGGACGTACATGGCGCCGATCAGACCGAGACCGAGCGCAATGAGGATCGGATCGGAGGTGATGGCGAAAGCTCCGATCACGCCGTCGAAGGAGAAGGACGCGTCCAACACTTCCAGGTACAGGAAGAGGAAGAACGCCGCTTTGCCGGTGGCCTTGACCAGTTTGGTCTGCTTCGGCTTGGTGCTGGCTACCGCGGTCGCCGGGTCGGCGCCGTCCTCGACCTGGTCCTCATCTTCTTCACCGGGGATGTGGAACAACGAACCGAGCCCGTTGACGGCCAGGTAGGTGATCAGCCCCAGCATCCCGGAAAGCAGCACGACTTCTGCATCTACGGCGATGAACTCGGCCGTCAGGACCAGCAGAATAACTGCCACGATGACAGAGAGTTGATCCAGCTTGCCAATCTTGGCCAGCGGCACTTCCACCCAGGTCAGCCACTTGATGTCACGGTCCTCAAAAATGTAGTCCAGGAACAGCATCAGCAGGAACATGCCGCCGAAGGCCGCGATCTGCGGATGCGCCGCAGTCAGGATGGCGGCATAACTGGTGGGGTCTTCGATCGGCCGTTGTTCCATGGCCAGATTGAGTGCTTCGATCGGACCCAGGTCAGCGGTGATGCCGACGATGAGCAGCGGAAAAACCAGGCGCATACCGAAGACAGCGATGACGATGCCGATGGTGAGGAATATCTTCTGCCAGAACTCGCTCATCCGCTGCAGGATGCTGGCGTTGACGACCGCGTTGTCGAAGGAAAGTGAGACTTCCAGGATGCCCAGAATCACGCACAGGAACAGTGCGGTCGGGCCCCCGTAGATGAAGGCAACCACCAGCGAGACGACCGTGACGGCGTACGACCAACCAAAAACCTTGAGCACGACGAGGTCGCCTTTCAACCAGCGGAATAAGCCAGGGGTACAGACTGGACCGGACATAAGCCGGTCCCGGAGCCGCTCGGCGAAGAGCAGTTCCGGGACCGGCCGTAAGTCAGGTCAACGATGCAATTACAGGTTCACGCCGAAATCGCGAGCAATTCCGGCGAGGCCGGAAGCGTAACCCTGACCGGTGGCGCGGAACTTCCATTCGGCGCCATTGCGGTAAAGCTCACCAAAAACCATCGCGGTTTCGGTGGAGGCATCCTCGGAGAGGTCGTAGCGAGCCAG
The DNA here is from genome assembly GCA_038242595.1 of Mycobacteriales bacterium. Lineage (GTDB taxonomy): Bacteria > Actinomycetota > Actinomycetes > Mycobacteriales > Nakamurellaceae > Nakamurella. Next base: position 2,096 of record JBBSRY010000390.1, on the reverse strand, counting down.
TTCAGTGCCGTTACTGGCATCAACAACGCGGATGTAGGCGTTGCGGACCTGACCGAAGCTCTGGCTGCGGGCGTCCGCGTCGTAAATGGAGACCGGGAAGACGATGGAATCGACCTCCGGCGGCACGGCGGCCAGGTTGACATTGATGATCTCGTCATCGCCCTCGCCCTCACCGGTGAGATTGTCACCGGTATGGACGATGGAACCGTCCGGGGAGCTCAGGTTATTGAAGAAAACGAAGTGCTTGTCGGACAGGATCTTCTTGCCGGTGTCCAAACCCAGTGCACTGGCGTCGAGATCGAAATCGGTGCCGGTGGTGCTGCGGATGTCCCAGCCGAGGCCGACGGCGACGGCCGTCAGATTCGGCGCCTGCTTTGTCAGCGAGACGTTTCCGCCTTTGCTCAAGCTCACGCTCATTGCTTGGTTCCTCCTGATGGGTGGTGCCGGGTTGATACGGGTGGTAGTGCAGGTTTCACTCTATGGCCAACCACTGGTGGCGGCCGGATGAATGCTGCCGAAAAACGCTGGTGCGCTCAGAGCTGATTCCACCCCTGTTCAGCACTGCGAGCGTACACCGCGGCCCGGAACGGCAAGGTGGGAATCAGCGGGCCAATTTGGCGCGACCAGCATTTTTAACAGTCCTTGGTGGGAACGCCGGCGTTGAGAACTTGGTTCCCGGAATTGTTGCCGAGTTGGCCGCCCGGCCGGATCCGGACCGGTGCGACCGGGCAAACCGGGCTGACCGACCGACGCGGAGGGGGCGGTCGTGAGTAATGTTCGTGGCAATGTCTACACCGTGGTTCGGGCGTCCCAGGCGGACCCCACAGGAGCAATCGGCGGCGACGGCTGCCCGCGACGGGGCAGTGGCCGCCTTCCTCGACCTGGACACTCGCCAGCGATTCATCGGTGACGCGATTTCGGCGCTGAAAGGGATTGACCCGCAGTCCACGGTGCTGGCCCAATGGCGTTCGGCGGAGCAAAAGTGCTTCCAGGCCAACGCCGACTATCTGAATGTCTCGCAGCAATATGCGCTGGAGGACATGGCCGGCGATCCGACCCCGGTGGATATCCAGGCCGCCGCGCACGCCTTCCTGGAGACTCACCGCACCCTCGCCGCCGCCGCGGCAGCTACCAACGACTTCTACAACAAACACCGTCGGACCCTTGATGAAGCGCGCACCGCACTGAATGCGATTCCCCGGATCGCGGAGGAGGCCGTCCAGAACGCGTTGGCCGCTCGAGCGTCCCTGACCGGGGAATACGCTCCGGTCGCCGGTTATTCCTCGGTACGTACCGCGGCCATGGTGATGGACAGCGCCACCCTGAAGCTGGACCAGGCACTGGCCAGCGGTTCGGTGCCGGCCATCAGAGAGGCGGCCGCGGCCGTTCATACGGCGGCCAGTCAGATCGATGAGGCTGCAGCACTGGCCAAAACTGCCGGGGATCGAGCGGCGCTGGCCATCTCCTCGGTACGGACCCGGATCAGCGCGGTGACTACCCGGACCGAGCGACTGCCACAGGCCAGGTCGAACCTACTGCGCGAGTTCAGCGCGCCGAACTCGGCCGATCTGACCGGAAATGTCAATGTCGCCAGCCGTGAACTCGAGGAAGGGGAGCGGGACTGGGAGGCCGCGGTGGCGGCGCAGTCCAACGGCGACGCCGAACGCGCCTTGGATCTGTTGGCGCAGGCCAGGCAGCATCTCAATGAGGCCACCGAAGCCTGCGATGCGCTCACCGACCGATTGGAAGCTCTGAAGGCGGTGAAAGCCGATCCGGCCGGCCCGGAGCGGCAAACCAGATTCCGGATTCGCGACACCCAGCGACTGGTGGTAGATCGCGGCTTGGTCAAGGAGTGGGGCTCCGTGTTGGACGCCCAGTCCAAGCGGGTCGAGCGAGCCACCGACCTGCTCGGTGGCGTGCATCCCAATTACTGGGCCTACCTGCAGGAACTTCACTCGGTAGAAACCTTCGTCAAATCGATCGTGGACCGGGTCCGGCAAGCCGCCAGCGCAGGCTGACTCCTTGCCGCGTGTGCGATGAGCTTCGCCTCTGCGATGAGCCGCAGGAGGCTAGATCTCGCTACCCAGGGCAACCAT
>JBBSRY010000389.1:0-3568 GCA_038242595.1 Mycobacteriales bacterium | reverse complement strand
GCGCAGATTGTGTTCGGCAGCCCCACGTACCTGGACAAAACCCGGCCGCTGATCCTCAGCCACGGTCGCTGCCGTGATCTGGTAGCAGCGCGGTTGTGGCTTGTGCGATCCAGTCCAGCAGGTGGGTCTGGCCGGCGCCGGGCCTTCGATCAAAGCTGTAGGTGATCGCAACCCCGCGCATACTGGTGTTGATCGATTCGCGGATGAACGGGTAGGCCGGGAGCAGCGTTAGATCGGGTCCGAACATCAGATCAGTTGCCAGTCTTACCTTTTCGCCGAGTCTACGCTCGGCCGGCAGTAGTGCTTCGCGGAGTCCGGAGTTACAACGGGCCGCCATCCATAACTCCATGGCGGCCCAGAAGTACTCCTGCCGATAACTTGCCCACATCGTCTGCACCGCGGCCTCGATACGCCTGGCCGGTTCGGTAGGCCAGTCAACGCCCGCGCCGAGTGTCTCGAATCGAGCGGTGGCAAGGTGTTGCACCGCAGCCACCAGCAGTTGATCTCGCGACGGAAATTGATGCAGGAGACGACCGCGGGAAACACCGGCGATCTCCTGGATGCGGAGCGTAGAGGCGCCGGCGTAACCGTGATCGATCAGGGCACGGACCGCGGCGTCCAGAATTCGATGTTGCGTTGCCTGACTTCGCGGGTCGATCGGGCGGGGATGTGGTTCCAGAGTCCCTGGGGTCAGCTTCGCAGCCGATTCCGGTTCGATTATCACGCAGGTTGTCTACACCGTTCGCGGTATTCGGGCAAGTGAGACAATGGGCAGCGTGGTGACCGGTTGCACTGATTCCAGCCCCCTGTTGTGTTGACAGTCAGGATTGACTGTTGTTTCCTGTTCTTGGGTTTGTCCTCTTATCGGCGTCGATGCCTTCGGGTCATCGCGGGCGGCGGCCCATGATGGTCCGAGGTACTTTTTCGACGTGTGAAAGCAGGCATTGTGAATCTCTCTGGAAGTGTTGCGGTCATCTCGGGCGGGGCCAGCGGTTTGGGTTTGGCTACCGCCCGCAGAGTAGCGGCCAATGGGGCGATCGTGGTTCTGGTCGATCTCCCATCCTCGGCCGGAGTTGAGGTCGCAAAGTCTTTCGGCGGCGTCGCTCACTTCGAGCCGGCAGATGTCACCAGTAGCGAGGAAATCGCCGCTGTTTTTACCCGGGCCGCGGATTTGGGGCCGGTTCGACTGGTGGTCAACTGCGCTGGAGTCGCTACTCCTGGACGCATTCTCGGTAAACAGGGCGTACTGCCGTTGGAGCAGTTTGCCGGGGTGGTGCAGATCAACCTGATCGGAACCTTCAACGTGCTTCGGCTGGGGGCGCAGGCGATCGCCGGCACCGAACCGGTCGGTGGGGAACGCGGCGTGATTGTCAATACCGCCTCGGTTGCCGCCTTCGACGGTCAAATCGGCCAGGCCGCCTATGCCGCCAGCAAGGGGGGAGTGGTCGGCTTGACCATCACCGCTGCCCGCGATCTGGCCGACAAGTTGATCAGGGTGATGACCATTGCCCCAGGGATCTTCGAAACTCCCATGCTCGCTGGACTTCCGGAGGCAGCTCAACAATCCCTCGGCACCCAGGTGCCGCATCCGAGCCGGCTGGGCAAACCAGAAGAGTATGCCGCCCTGGTGGAGCACATCGTGGCAAACCCGATGCTGAACGGAGAAGTCATCCGACTCGACGGAGCGATCCGGATGGCTCCCCGGTAGTAATTCTCGACCCCCATTCCACGCCCCAAATGTCAGAGGACAATAAAATGCGCGATGCAGTAATTGTTGAGGCAGTTCGCACGCCGGTCGGCCGTCGTAACGGTTCGTTGTCGGGAGTGCACTCGGCGGATCTATCCGCGGCGGCGTTATCGGCGGTGATCCAGCGCAGCGGGCTGGATCCGGCGTTGGTCGACGATGTCATCTGGGGTTGTGTGACACAGTCCGGCGATCAGTCCACCAATATCGCTCGCACCGCACTGTTGTCCGCCGGTTGGCCGGAATCGGTGCCGGGCGTCACCATCGATCGGCAATGCGGATCTTCCCAGCAGGCCATCCATTTCGGCGCTGCTGGGGTAATCGCCGGTCAGTACGACTTTGTGGTTGCCGGTGGCGTTGAGGTGATGAGCCGGGTACCGATGGGGTCGAACGTAGACGGTGGAGATCCTTTTGCCGGCAACGGATTTGCTGCTCGGTACGGAGTTTCGCCGAATCAGGGCATCGGTGCGGAGATGGTCGCCGAGAAGTGGGGTTTTTCCCGGAACCAACTCGATGAGTTCGCGGCGGCATCCCATGAAAAGGCGGCCGCGGCGCAGGACGCGGGTGCGTTCGCGGCCCAGATCACCCAGGTGACGACCGAAGCCGGAGAATTCACCGCCGATGAGGGTATCCGCCGTGGCACCACGGTTGAGAAACTGGCCGGGTTGAAGGCCGTCTTCAAATCCGATGGGGTCATCCACGCCGGCAACGCGTCGCAGATTTCTGATGGTTCGGCTGCCCTGCTGATCACCACCAGTGACATTGCAGCTGCTCATGGGTTGACTCCGATTGCCAGGGTCCACACTGCGGTGCTGGCCGGCGCAGATCCGGTGATGATGCTGTCGGCTCCGATCCCGGCGACACGCAAGGCGTTGGCCAAAAGCGGTTTGACCCTGGACCAAATCGGTGTTTTTGAGGTGAACGAGGCATTCGCGCCGGTCCCGCTGGCGTGGTTGGCCGAGATCGGAGCGGATGAAAAGGCAATGAACCCGTTGGGTGGCGCCATTGCGCTCGGGCATCCCCTGGGTGGCTCCGGTGCCCGCATTGCGACCACCATGCTCTATCACATGCGTGACAACGGAATTCGGTACGGCTTGCAAACCATGTGCGAAGGCGGTGGATTGGCCAACGCCACCATCTTCGAATTGGTCTGACGGCGGCAGCAAGCACCCGGGGGCAGTGGCCGTCCAAGACTGAATCGTCAAAACTGCTGGGTCAGATTGACCGTATTGCCGTCCGGATCTTGTATATGAGCAACGCGCTGCCCCCATGGCATGTCGTTGGGTGGTCCCTTGACGGTGCCCCCGAGTTCGATCACCCGCGGAAGCAGCGCGTTCACATCAGCCACCTCGATACTCAGCACTATCTGCTCAGAAGCGATTGTCGAGCGGTCCTCGTTGACCAGACCCAGGTCGGAACCGCCGATGGTGAGTCCGAGATAGAAGACGTCCCCAGCCGGCGGGTATCTCTCGACCTCGATGGCGCCGAACAGGCCCCGATAGAAATCCAGTAGTTCAGTGAACTTGCTGGTGGTGATGATGACTCCTACCGCGCTGCTCAATGTCATATCCCGTCTGTGCAACTGCTCGGCTGGTCTGTGCTCACTGATGCAGACCACGGTGGGAAGCAGAACTCATTGGGGTCGGGGGCACGGTTGGCGCGGCCGGTACCCACCGCGCTTCAGGTCGGCCGCGCCAGAGGTGTGGCTGTCGGTGGCACGGGGCACCATAGGCAGATGTTGCTCCTCACCCTTGCCGAGGCGTCACCGGCCGTGGCCGGCACCCGATCGCGGCTGACCAAACGCTCGATTCTCGCCGATGTCGT
>JBBSRY010000388.1:0-3570 GCA_038242595.1 Mycobacteriales bacterium | reverse complement strand
GTGGTCCGGTGACCGCAGCGAAGTCGACGCCTGACCCCAGCGCGATAACCCAGCACGACCAAGACGCCGGGCTGCGCCAGCGGTAAATCCGCTGGCACGGCCCGACTAACCTTGACTGCATGACCAATGTTCTGACTGCGGTGGCCTGGCCCTATGCCAATGGACCCCGTCATATCGGCCACGTTTCCGGCTTCGGTGTTCCCTCCGATGTGTTCTCCCGCTATCAGCGGATGATCGGCAACGATGTGCTGATGGTCTCCGGGACCGATGAACACGGCACCCCGATCCTGGTCCAGGCCGATGCCGAAGGGGTCAGCCCCAAGCAGTTGGCCGATCGCTACAACCGGGTGATTGTCAACGATCTGCAGGGCCTGGGTCTGTCCTATGACCTCTTCACCCGGACCACCACCACCAACCATTACGCGGTGGTGCAGGAGATGTTCCGCACCGTGCACCGCAATGGCTATTTCGTTGCCCAGACGACGATGTCGGCGATCTCGCCGTCCACCGGGCGGACCCTGCCGGATCGCTACATCGAGGGCACCTGCCCGATCTGTGGCTACGACGGTGCCCGCGGCGATCAGTGCGACAACTGCGGTAATCAGCTCGATGCTATCGACCTGATCAATCCGCACTCCAAGATCAACGGCGAAGCGCCCAAATTCGTTGAGTCAGAACACTTCTTCCTCGACCTACCGGCGTTGGCCCTGGCGTTGGGCGACTGGCTCAACACCAGGACCGACTGGCGTCCAAATGTTCTCAAGTTCTCCCTGAACCTGCTGGGCGACATCCGGCCGCGCGCCATGACCCGTGACATCGACTGGGGTATCCCGGTTCCACTCGACGGCTGGCGTGACCGCGGTGACAAGAAGCTCTACGTCTGGTTCGATGCGGTGATCGGGTACTTATCCGCCTCCATCGAGTGGGCCAGGCGATATGGAATCAATGGGGATGCCTGGAAACAGTGGTGGGGCAACAAGGATGCCCACCAGTACTACTTCATGGGCAAGGACAACATCACCTTCCACTCGCAGATCTGGCCCGCTGAACTGCTGGCCTACAACGGCAAGGGCGAATCCGGTGGTGAGCCGGGTCGCTTTGGTGAACTGCAACTTCCGACCGAGATCGTCTCCAGTGAATTTCTGACGATGAGTGGCTCGAAGTTTTCCACCTCGCGGCACAATGTCATCTATGTCGGCGATTTCTTACGTGACTTCGGACCAGATGCCCTGCGCTACTTCATTTCTGTGGCCGGTCCGGAAAATCAGGACAGTGACTTCACCTGGGATGAATTTGTTCGTCGCACCAACTCTGAGTTGGCCAATGAGTGGGGCAACCTGGTCAACCGTTCGGGGTCCATGGCGCACCAGAACTTCGGCGTGATACCGACTCCGGGGCCGCGGGCCGATATCGATGTCGAACTGCTCCGGGCCGCCGAGGCTGCTTTCGGCGTTGTTGGAGACCTGTTGGAGCGCAGTCGGTTCAAGTCCGCAACCGGTGAAGCCATGCGAGTCGCCGGGCTGGCGAACAAATATATCACCGCTACCGAGCCGTGGAAGCTGTCCGGGGATCCGGAGCGACAGGCCACCGTTCTGCACACCGTGCTGCAGGTGGTCGATGACGTCAAAACCCTGCTCACCCCGTTCTTACCGCATTCCTCGCAGGCGGTCTTCGAAACCCTTGGTGGCGAAGGTGTCTGGGCGGCGCAACCGCGGATTGATGAAGTCGAGGATCTGGGTGAGGAGATCGAGGGGGACAGCGGTTTCGAAGCCGGGAGCTACCCGGTCATCACCGGCGACTACAAGAGCCAACTGGCCACCTGGGCCAGGAGTGACATCACCGTCGGTGCAACGCTTTCCAAGCCGGCTCCGATGTTCCCGAAGTTGGATCCGAAACTGGGTGAAGATGGTCCGGAGTGGGCGCCGGTGATCAAGGACTGATGACTGACACTTCCGATCAGGCACCCGGGGTCCCGCTACCTACCGAACCGACGACGAACCAGCGTAAGCCGGCTGATCCACCGGAACCGCTATCGGGCAGCATCATCGATGCCCACACCCACCTGGACGCGGTCGGCTGCGTCACGGCCGCAGACATCAGCGCTGTGATGCAGCGGGCCGCCTCGGTGGGCGTGATCGCGGCAGTGACCGTCGCCGATGACCTCGCTTCGGCGATCTGGGCCGCTGATGCGGCCACCCGGCACCCCGACGTGTATGCCGCGGTCGGCCTGCACCCCACCCGGGCCGATGTGCTGGACGACGAGGCCAGGGTCACTCTGAGTGAGTTGGCCGCGCAGCCGCGTGTGGTGGCCGTCGGAGAAACCGGCCTGGACTACTACTGGCAGGCCGCCGACCATCGCGCGCAACGGGAGGCCTTCGCCTGGCATATCGAGTTGGCCAAGCGGGTCGGCAAGCCGTTGATGATTCACGACCGCAACGCCCACGACGATGTCCTCGCGGTACTGAAATCCGAGGGTGCCCCGGAAACTGTGATCTTCCATTGCTTTTCCGGTGACGCGGCGATGGCCCGGTTGTGTGCCGATCGAGGGTTTGTGCTCTCATTTGCTGGCCCCGTGTCGTTCAAGAACTCGATCGACCTGCAGGAAGCCGCTGGCCTGATCCCCGCGGAGTTGATCATGGTGGAGACCGACGCCCCGTTCCTCACCCCGCATCCGCAACGTGGCCGGCGTAACGAGCCATACGCTTTGCCCTACACCCTGCGGGCGATCGCCAAGCTTCGAAAGATGACTGAAACCGACCTTTGTTCGGCTGTGATAACTAACACCCGACGGACCTATTCATTGCCTTAAACCGCGCGGATTAAGCGATAAATCGGGCATAGACCTCGCGGGGGACATGTCGCTGTAAGGGAAAAGACCGCTCGGGTGTTGCCACCGCGAGATTTGCTCGTTACCGTCTTGTAATAACAGCCGGGATAGTTCGATCCGGGTGCATCGGAGCAGTACCCAGCGAGTCCAACAAAGTCGTCACCATCGGCGGGGGCCTTGGTTACCGATTGAGTCGGCTCACCACTGTCTGGATCTGCCCCGTCCTTACTGTCAGGAAGCCTCGGCCGGCGCCGCTCGGTCCGCTCCCTGATGCCTAGGCGCGTTGACCTGACGCGGGCTCCCAGAGAGTTCTTGCCCGGAGATATCAAGGCATGGATGTGAATTGACTTCCTATTTTGACTCCCCCGAAAGCGCTGACAACCACGAGCCCGATGGTGTCCAGTTCGATCACACCGAACTCGCAGCGGTTTTCGCCGCCGAGAACGCTGCCAACGCCGAGAAAGCTGAGCCGGCCGAATTCGCCGCAGCCACCACCCCGGACGCCGAGGCCGATAGCGCCGAAGCCGATAGCGAGCTCACCGACTCCGAGGCTGTCGCCCAAGACGATGACGGCGAGCTGGTTGGCGCCGGAGTCGGGTCTCTGGCGCTGGCCACCGCGACCCCGGTGAAGACCAAGAAGTCCCGTAAGTCGTGGATCGTTGCCTCCTCGGTACTGGTGCTGGCGTTGGCCACCGTCGGGGGGACTCTGGTCGCGATGACCAAATCTGTCACCATCAGCGTCG
>JBBSRY010000387.1:0-3579 GCA_038242595.1 Mycobacteriales bacterium | reverse complement strand
GAGCTTCATCAGCGACCGCAGGGGTGACGAGGGCAGCGGTGCCGGCGCTGGCGACCCAGTCTTGGCCTGTTGCACGCGGGCAAGTTGCTCGTTCAAGATCATCCCGAAGAAATGGACCGCGGAAACGAGGGTAAAACCGATCGGCACAAGCAGCCAGGCTTCTCCGGCCAAGTCGAAATGCCGGTAGGCGATGATCAACACCGCAAGATGCAGCATCGACACTTTGGCCGAGTCGATGATGTGGTCGAGCCACTCGCCCACCGTGCTGCCACCGCCACGCAGCCGGGCGAGTTGACCATCTGCGGAATCCAGCGCATAGCCAAGTACCAACCCCAAACACACGAGCAGACCGGTGATCAACGACGGTTCACCAGCTGCCAGCAGACCGATCGCGCTGAAGGTGAAGATCGCGCTGACAGCAGTGACCTGGTTTGGCGTCATCCCCAGCTGATATGCGGCAGCAGCGAGATGTCGGCCGAGCGGCCGATTGACGTAGAGCGAATAGGCCGGCGCACCCTTGGAACTCTTTTGCGCGCCACGCAGACGGGCCAGCGCCGCGGAATACCCCGAGACGTGAGTGGCCTCCGTGCTCGTCATCATGCCACCGAAAACTGTGGATCGGCGGGCTGGGGATCGGCACGGAGCGCGTCCAGCAGCATCCGGCTGGCAGTCTGTCGTTCGGGACTGAGAACCACGGTCTTGCCCGGGCCACCGAGGAGCGACGCCTCCCCCTCGACTTCGAACACGGTGAGATGGTCCCGTGCTCGGGTGAAGTCGTGCTGATCGTGGACGATCACCTCGTCGACCCCTCGGAGATGTCGGACCAGCTCAAGTCGTTCGCCGAGCGGCACGATGGGCGCCCGGCCGAGCAGCCTTTCCACAGTCTCATCCCCCAGCACAGCCAGCGTGAGCCGATCACAACGCGCCGCGGATTGTGCAATAAGGTCTAGGTCGCGCACATTGAGCAAGTCAAAAGAGCGCGCCAGATAGCCGCAGTTCATCCCATGTTCCCCCGTTAGTCCCCCGTGTGTACCGGCAATTGATCACTGGTACAGAGACACACCCTATCAACCTGATACCGATCATGCAGACTTCTTGCCAAGATCGTCAACTGTTAAGACCTGGTGCACCGGGCTCAGGAGCATTGCGGACGGCGACCCATGCCTGGTTCCTCGATGCTCACGATGGTGCCACCACCATCCCCTGGGCGCTGGCGGAAGAAATAAAATCTCAAAAATGCTTCGCGGAGCACCGAATGAACGTACCCTGATGGTGCCTTTTCATCTCGCGGCTTGCAAGGATGAGAAGATCTGCCGAGCGAATCACTCGGAACTCACGTTCGGGGGACAAGTGAGCAACATTAATGATCAGCGCCAGAACGCTTCAAGTACGCTAGACATCACCCGAGGACGGCGTCAAAAGAGACGTCGGGACCGAATCGCGTTGGTCCTCTCCTTCTGCCTCGTGGCTGCCCTGATCGGTTCAGTCACCGGTCCACGCGCCTTCGCCGACACCGCACCAGTGAACCCGTCCGATCCGAAGACGCCGGTCACGGTGTCGGCAGACGCACTGCCAACCGTGCAGATCGACGGCGTCGGCTGGTACCAGGTCGTTGTCGGGAACACCGTGTACGTGGCCGGCAAGTTCACCAAGGCGCGGCCTGCGGGAGCCGCACCGGGCAGCAATACGGTCACCCGCAACAACATCTTGGCCTACAACCTCTCGACCGGAGCGCTGATCAGCTCATTCGCGCCGAACCTGAACGGGCAGGCCCTGGCCATTGCGGCCGCGCCGGATGGCTCAAGGATCTACGTCGGCGGGGAGTTCACCACCGTCAATGGAGTCTCCCGACAGCGGATCGCTGCCCTCGATCCTGTCACCGGTGCGCCCATCGCCAGCTTCGCGCCTAGGGCGAATGCAACGGTCCGCGCCATCGTGGCCACCGGCAGCACGGTCTACTTCGGCGGCCTTTTTACCAATGTGAATTCGGTGTCGAGAGGCAGGCTGGCCGCGGCTCGGGTATCGGATGGAGCGCTGTTGTCGTGGAATCCACAGGCGAACAATAAGGTCAACGCGCTCGTCCTCTCCCCGAATGCTGACCAGGTGGTGGTCGGAGGGGCTTTCACCACCCTGAACGGGTCCGGCCAGCCGGGGTATGGCCTGGGGTCGGTGAATGCGGCCACCGGCGCCCTGCTGCCCTTCGCGGCCAACAACGTGGTCCGGGATGCCGGCAGCCAGTCTGCGATCCTCTCCCTTGCCGCCGACAGCACGAACGTCTACGGCACCGGCTACATCTACGGAAGCGGCGGCAACCTGGAGGGCTCGTTCTCGGCCAACTGGTCGACCGGTCAGATCAAGTGGGTCGAGGACTGCCACGGCGACAGCTATGGTGTATTTCCCTCACCCACCGCCGTCTACGTCGCGGGACATCCGCACTACTGCGGCAACTTCGGCGGCTTCCCGGAGACCAACCCCCGGTCCTACCATCGGGCGGTCTCGTTCAGCAAGGCAGCCACCGGGGTGATGACCCGAGACATTTACGGTTATCCGAGCTTCACCGGAGTCGCCGCTCCGTCGATGCTGAACTGGTTCCCGGACATGGACGCGGGGACGTACACCGGTCAGAGTCAGGGGCCCTGGACGGTGACCGGGAACTCGCAGTACGTCGTCATGGCCGGAGAGTTCCGCAATGTGAACCAGCGGCCCCAGCAAGGGCTGGTCCGCTACGCCGTGAAGGAGATTGCCCCGAACAAGGAGGGTCCTCGGGTGAGTGGTGACAGTTTCCGGCCGACGGTGTCGTCGCCATCATCGGGAACCGTGCGCATCAACTGGCAGGCCAACTGGGATCGGGACAACGAGAATCTCACCTACCGGATCTACCGGGATGGCGGTTCGATCCCGGTCTATACCGTCAATCAACTGTCTAAGTTTTGGCAGCGCCCCAACATGAGCTACACCGACAGCGGGTTGTCGGGCGGTTCGCACAGCTACCGAGTCACGGTCTCGGACCCGTTCGCCAACACCCAGACCTCACCGACCGTCAGCATCACCATTCAGGGACCGCCGCCTGGAGGTAATGCGGCCCCGGTGGCGGCGTTCTCATCGTCGGTCAATCAGTTGACGGCCACTTTCGATGGTTCGGGATCGAGGGACTCCGATGGCACCATCTCCTCCTACGCCTGGAATTTCGGTGACACCGCGACTGGAACCGGCCGCACGATCAGCCATACCTACGCGGGCGCCGGCAATTACCCGGTGAGCCTGACCGTGACCGATAACGATGGGGCCACCAACACCACCAACCACACCGTCACCATCGGCAACCCGGCGCCGCCGGCTGGCGGGGCGGTTGCTGCGGATGCCTTTGGTCGGACGGTGTCGGGTGGCTGGGGTAGCGCGGATACCGGTGGTGCGTGGACTCGGACGGGTGGTCCGGCGGGGAATTTCTCGGTGGGCAGCGGTGCTGGTCGGATCATCTTGTCGAGTGCTGGTGCTGGCACCAGGATCGCGCTGAGCTCGGTGTCGGCGACTGATGTGGATGCGATGGTGAAGCTCGGTCAGGACAAGTTGGCGAACGGT
>JBBSRY010000386.1:0-3582 GCA_038242595.1 Mycobacteriales bacterium | reverse complement strand
CCTTCTGAACTGGTGGATTCTTCGGCTGAGCCGGCCGGATCTGCCTCAGCGCTGGTGGCACTTGCCACGGGGGCGGCCGAGCTCGAAGGGGTCTCCGGCGCGTCGGATGACCCGCATGCGGTCAGCGCGAGCGCTGCCACGGCGACCACGGCGCCGAATAGCTTTGAACGATGTTTCATGTCAACTCCTGTTGGTAACGACTTGCGTTCTTGAGGAAGTACCTGGTTTGGTCAGGGATCTTTCCGAATCTGATGATTCTGGGCGGGGATTACTGGCTGGAACTGCCGCCAGGGGCGTCGGCCGCAGCGGCGTACACCAAACTGATTCCCCGATCTGGCCGGAGTTACTCCTTTACTCTCGCAGAGGGGCCGCACATCGGCGGCACCATGGTGCGCGGCTGGGGGGCGCTCATGACGGAACCACCTCAGCCTTGCGCGGCACATTGGAGGAGCTGCCTTTGAATGCCTTGTGCTTGTACCGGCCGGTGATGCCGCGGGAAACCACCAACTTGGCCAAACCTGCCAGCATCAGGTCGACCCCGATGGCCAGCAGTGCCACCAGGATGGCTCCGGTGGCCATCTGCCCGACCCCGGCCAGATTCGCCAACCCCTGGCCGAGACCGTCATAGATCAACCTACCCAGCCCGCCCAGCGGAACTGCAGCAGCAATGGTGGCGGTCGCGATCACCTGCAGGCTGGCGCTTCGAACACCGGAGATGATCAATGGCAGCGCGCAGGGCAACTCCACCTTGAACAGCACCTGGCTACCGGTCATCCCCATGCCGACGGCCGCGTCACGCGCGGCCGGTGAGACATTCTGGATGCCGGCCACCGTATTGGCCAGGATTGACGGGATGGCCAGCACCAGCAGCACGATCAGCGTCGGAAGCAGGTACGGGAGATCACCTCGCACCTTGATCTGGGACGAGATGAGCACCACGAAGAAGAAGAGCATTCCGAAGGCCGGCAGGGCGCGCAGAGCGTTGGCCACCGCGATCGTGACACCGGCTCCCCTGTTGGTGTGACCGATGACCAGCCCCAGTGGAATGGCGATCAGTAGGGCGACACCGAGAGCGATCGCGGAGTACTCCAGATGCTCCAGCAACCGCACCGGAATGCTGCGGTTGCCGGACCAGGTTTTGTCCAGCTGTAGATACGCGATGATGGCGTCGATCATGCCGGTTGCACCGCCCTTTTCCACGGGGTGAGTAAGCGGGTGACCAGAACGATGAATCCGTCCAGGATCAGGGCAAGGATGACGCACAGGATGATGCCGAGCAGAATTGGACTCATACCGAAGGCGGGTTTTTGGAATCCGATGGTGAACAGCTGACCCAGCTGCAACAGGCCGATAGCGGTGGCGATCGTCACCATACCGACGTTGCTGACCACGGCCACCCGCAGACCGGCAGAAATGACCGGCACCGCAATGGGTAGTTCGACTTTCAGCAGTCGTTGGAACCGCCCGTATCCCATTGCGGTGGCGGACTGCAGCACGTCTTCCGGTACCGAGGCGAGTCCGTCGGCGATCACCCGCACCATCAGCGCGATGGTGTACAGGGTCAGCGGTACCACCACATTGATCGGGCTCAGGACCTTGGTGCCCAGGATTTGCGGCGCAAGCACGAACAACACGATGGACGGAATCGTGTAGAGCAGGCTGGAGATGGTGATCAGGGGGCCGTAACTCCAGGTAAAGCGGCGTGCCACGTAGCCCAGTGGCAACGCCACGATCATGCCCAGCACCACCGGCACGATGGAAAGCCAGATGTGCGACACCAGCCAGTCGAGCACGGTGTCGGTGTTGTTCATGAAATAGCCCCAAGGGTCCCAGTTCTTCTGGGGAGCCGCGGCGTACATCATACCCATCAACGGGCTTTCGTCAGTGCGTCGCCGAGAGTGCCTCCGGCAAGGGCGATTTCACGACCGGCGGCAGCCTGGGCTTCGATTCTTTCGATGACCTGGGTGGCGGTCACCGATCCCACCAGGGCGCCGTCGGGGGTGACGATCACGCCGCGGCCGGAGGGGGATGAGAGGGCCGCATCCAACGCCGAGCGCAGGGTCCCGTCGGTGCCGGCAACGGTGCCGCCCCGATACAGCATTTCGTTGACCACCGGTCCGTCCGGCGCGCTACCGGCGGCCAGCCAGCCAAGTGGCCGGTGGTCCTCGTCGATGACCAGTGCCCACCCCTGTTCGGCAATCGGGCGGGCGGCGGAAACCTGGCTGCCCAGCAGAACAGTAGCTTCGCCGCGGGTCGGCAGCGTGCCGGCGTTCTCGAAACTCAGGGAGCGGTAGCCACGATCGCGCCCGACGAAGTCGGCTACGAAATCACTGATCGGACGGGTCAGCAGTTCCAGCGGAGTGGAAAGCTGGGCCAGGTGACCCCCGACCTCCAGGACGGCGATCTGGTCGCCGAGCTTGATCGCCTCGTCGATGTCGTGGGTGACCATGATGATCGTCTTGCCCAGCTCACCCTGTAGGCGCAGGAACTCCTCGTGCAATTGGGCTCGCACCACCGGGTCGACGGCGCTGAACGGTTCGTCCATCAGCATCACCGGCGGATCGGAAGCCAGCGCCCTGGCCACTCCGACGCGCTGCTGCTGTCCGCCGGAGAGTTGGGCGGGGTAGCGATCGGCAACTTTGGGATCCAGGCCGACGCGTTCGAGCAGTTCCAGCGCATTTCTGCGGGCTTCGCGTTTGGGGGTCCCCAGCATGATTGGCACCGTTGCAACGTTGTCGCCAATTGTTTTGTGCGGGAACAGGCCGGCGTGCTGGATGACGTAGCCGATTCCGCGACGAAGCTGCGTGGGCGACATGCCCGAAACGTCCTTGTCATCGATCCAGATACGACCGGAGGTCGGCTCGATCATTCGGTTGATCATTCGCAAGGAAGTGGTCTTGCCGCATCCGGACGGCCCCACCAGGACGGTGATCTGCCCGGTGGGAGCTGACAGGCTCAGCTCGTCCACCGCAACCGTGCCGTCCGGGTAATGCTTGGATACCGATTCGAAGCGGATCATCGACCCGTGACCTCCTTGATCTGGGTTACTGCCCGGGTATGAGAAACCTGCAGACTGGGAGTACCCGCTTCGGGAAAGAAGTGCGCAGCCACCACCGCAGCCTCGTCGGCGACCAGCGCCCCGAAGGCGGCCAGTTGTTGGTCATCGATTCGGTAGGTGGGTCCGACGAGTGAGATGGCGCCGGCGATTCCGCCCGGGCGCCGAATTGGTGCAGCGATGGCGGTGACATCGGATTCGACGGCCGAACGTAAAGCAATGTAACCGCTGTCGGGTACGTCTCCGCGCAGTGCGATACCGACTGCCGAGTTCGTCAGCGGTACCGTGCGGCCGACCCAGCTGGTGTGCCGGATCGCGTGGGTCCCCTCCACCATGCCCACATACACCGCGGTGTCGCCGGGCCCGAACTTGCTGACATAAGCCGACTCCCCGGTGGCCAACACCAGTCGCTGCAGCGACGGTTGAGTCATCGGCACCAAAGATTGACGGCCGATGGCGGCTGCGCCCAACTGGATCAACCGGGTGCCGGCTTCGAAGTGACCGGATTCGTCGCGGATCAGGAAATG
>JBBSRY010000385.1:0-3586 GCA_038242595.1 Mycobacteriales bacterium | reverse complement strand
TGGCGGGTGCGGGCCGCCCAGAACCGTTCGCGGGGATCGTGGAGATTCCACAGATTCAGGTCGCCGACTTGGGGGCCCTCAACAGTGGAAATTCGGCACACGTGCCCGGCCGGAACTTCCCACGCCTGACCGGAGCGGATCTGCACGGTGAGCTCCTGGACGAGGGTGCGCTTTTCAGTCTGCGCGCCGATGCGCTCGTAGAAGTCTTGGTCGACCTGCAGGGCGGTGCCTTGGTAGGCGGCTTCGGTCAAGCGTGGATCGGGGGTCATAAGTGCTCCTTGTGCTGGGGTGAATGGTGGGATGCGGATTGAATTTAGGGTTGGTGCTGGGCGGCGCGCACGGCGTCGACGACGGCCGCCTCTGAATCGGCCAGATAACCCAGCAGCTCGATTTCGGCGGATTCCCGCCGGCCTGCCAACAACAGGTCGGCAATGGAGCGGTCGCGGTCGACCCACTGCGCCTGGAACGCCGCTTCATCGGGCATGACGGCGAAAGCCAGTCGGAGTTGTGCGGCCATCCCGGCGAAGAATCGGTCCAGCCGGGCGGACCCGGCTAAGGCCACGAGCGCCGAATGGAAGGCCAAGCTGGCCGTTCCTGCATGGCGCCACTGCTGCAGACGACGATCCTCGACGCTGGCTTGGGCCGCTTCGTCCAATCGTTGCAACGTGCTGTCGCTGGCTTGACTGCTGGCCCGAACCCCGCCGACCTCGAGAATCCGCCGGGCAGCGTAGATGTCCGAAACATCAGCGGGTGTCAGTACCCGCACCGAGGCGCCGGCATTGACTGTAGAGGCCACCAGTCCGTCGTTTACGAGCAGGCGCAGCGCTTCACGGACACTATTGCGCGAAACGCCGTGCTCGGGGGCAAGCGCCCGATCCATCAGGCGGGTGCCCGGGGGCAGTTCGCCGCGCAGTATCTGCAGGCGCAATTTCTCACGAACCCTGCCGGAAGTGCTGGTTCCCTCATCCTCTGTCATGTCTCGAAGATAGCATGGTTCAACCATATTGACGTGAAAAGAGATAACTGCGTGTGTGGTTTACATTCATTTACTCCGAGATTTAGACTCATTGCCGGTTTGCACTAAAATACTCTTACCAGATGGTTGAACCATCTATAGTGTGAGACATCACAAGATCATTATCGCCACCGTTGAGGAGAACACCATGAAGGACGAGCAACCAGGAGCACCGGAGGCCTTCGGTGCATCCGGCGTCACCCCCGCCCCGCAGCAGGGCCGCGGAAAGCGGCACTCACGCTTTGGTCCTGGCCTCATCATTGCTGCCTCCTTCATTGGTCCAGGGACGATCACCACCTCGATCGTCACCGGGGCCTCGTACGGTTTCACGTTGGCGTGGGCTGTGGTGTTTTCGATCATCGCGACCATTGTGCTGCAGGAGATGAGTGGGCGCCTGGGCATCGCGACGCGGTTGAGCTTGGGGGAGGCGCTGAGAACCGTGTTCGTCTCGAAGGTGGCGCGCGGGATCATGGTGGTGCTGGTCGTGGCCGCCATCGGCATCGGCGGGGCCAGCTATGCGGGCGGGGACACCACCGGGACGGCTCTGGCGCTTAGTACCGTCACCGGGCTGGACATGCGCGTGCTGATCGTGATCCTGATCCTGCTCATCGGGACGTTGCTCTGGACCGGGAGCTACAAGGCCATCGAGGTTGTGCTGACGATCATGGTGGTCCTACTGGGTGGCATTTTCTTTCTCACGGCTCTTGCGGTGCGTCCTCCCGTTGGAGAGATGCTTGCCGGAATGTTCATTCCCACCGTGCCCTCTGGGGCCATGCTCACGACCATCGCCCTGATCGGCACGACCGTGGTTCCCTACAACCTGTTTTTGCAGTCGAGCTTGGTTCAGGAAAAGTGGGGCCGGGAGCTGGACCCACGGACTTCAATCCGGGAGTCCAGGGTGGATACCGCGGTGTCGATCTCGGTCGGTGGCCTCATCACCCTCGCGGTCATGGCCACGGCCATGGGGGCGATGTACCTGAACGGGTTTGCAGCCGAGACTGGCGCGGATCTCACTCGCGCGTTGGAGCCCCTGCTCGGCGACGCCGCACCGTGGGTCTTTGCCGCTGGTCTGTTCGCGGCAGGTTTCACCTCCGCCGTGGCAGGACCGTTGGGGGCTGCTTACGCAATCAGCGGCACGCTGGGACGCAGCACCGACCTCAGGAGGACTCCGGCACGTGCCGTGTGGATCAGTATCCTGGTGGTGGGTGGGCTGATTGCGGTCACGGGGATCAATCCCGTGCAGATGATCATTATCGCGCAGGCAGCCAACGGTCTGCTGCTCCCGATCATCGCGATCTTCCTGATGGTAGTGATGAACAACAGGAAGTTGATGGGTGCCTATCGCAACAGCCCGTTGGCCAACATCCTTGGGTGGATTATTTGCCTCGTCGTCACCGGTCTCGCGGTTTACCAGCTTGGTGATCTTGTTGGCCTGTGGGGGTAAACAGCGTGTTTGAGGGAAGGTAACTGACTGGATGCGACACCGGGGAGAGCTCAGCACGTTCCGCTAGCGTGTGTCCGATCCTGGCGGGGTGGCGTCAAATGAAATTCCCGCTTCTTAACAAGTTGGTCCGCTTCCAGGTTCCGACGGTTATCTGAACAGCGGCAGGTACCGGCGGTGATTGCCGCTAGGAATTGGCTCATGGGCCAGTTCTACCTCGCTCCGCCAAGCGGTTAGTTGGGAGGTACCCGTCACGCTGCGGGATCTGGCGCGGGATTTGTGGCATTCAGTGCTGCGCGTCGTGGATACCCCATGATTGAGCTGTACGTGAATGACCGTGGCATCATTGTCTGCCGATAGCTTGGCCAGCAGTGAGGGGGAATCGATGCTGGAACATCTTGCCCGCAACCTGCGCGGAGTTAGAACACGCGCAAAATTCTCCCCAACCAAAATATGAAAAATGCGCGTCTCTACCGCTGCACGCAATGACGACAAAGCAGTTCTCCAGAGACCGTATGGCTATTTGCGATGAAGCTACAACGGCGTGCGTTTGACCAAGGTGAATAACTCTGGAGTTGCTTCGATCATCCGCCTCACAAGCTGTTCTGCAGAAGGTTGCGGGAGCAGCAGTATTGCACCGGAGCGATAGCGTACCAGTCGCGTTCCTCCGGGGGTTGGTTCTTTTTCAGGATGGTGAGGATCTGTCCCAATACCCCAAATGTTCCACAGCCTGTGGGACATGCGGATCCCAGTCCGACCATGCGGCTACGAACGCGCGCATGTACTGCAGGTTACTGCGGGAAAGACCCGTCATGTCAGGAAATTCCCGGCGAAGGTCCCCAGCCAGCCTGGTGATGACGGCGCTTCCCTGTCCCTGACGCTCCTGCTCCGCCAGGATCCGGTTTCCAATGTTCCAATACAGGTCGATGAGCGCTGTGTTCACTACCCGTCGGACCCGCACTCGCGACGCGCGAATCTGGTCTTTCAGGGCGGTAAGGAATTCTGTGTAGCCGTCGGGGACGAAGAGGACCGGATGTGGACATGGCGACTAGTTTATCGCCGACCCAAACCCATCGATGACAAGTGCAGATTTCGGGAGACTGTCGAATGTGCACAGAAAAAGATCCTCA
>JBBSRY010000384.1:0-3593 GCA_038242595.1 Mycobacteriales bacterium | reverse complement strand
AGGTGCAGGTCTGCCGGGTACGGATGCAGGGCCTCTTTGATGATCTGGTTCGTCACATAGGGGCCGTAATAGTCGGAGGTGTCGATGTGATTGATGCCCAGCGCCGCAACTTCTTTCAGCACGGCAATGGCCTGATCCCGATCTGCCGGCGGGCCGAACACGTGCGGGCCCGCGAGCTGCATTGCGCCATAACCCATCCTGGTCAAAATGAGATCGGGCGCCAATGTGTAACTGCCACCGGGAAGAGCTGTGTGTTTCATGACGGGCCTTTCGATTCTGTTGCGCAGCTAGGTTCATGCTGGATATCTGTTCTCACCACTTACCCTCAAAGGGCTCAGACAAGTACGACGCAGCACATCGTGATCAAAGGAGATTTTGATGGAGAACGTGTTCTACACGGCCGAGATCCAGGGTCCATACGAGATGATCGGCATCGGAGATCTCGAGTTGGAGGAAGGCGGCACACTCCGTGACGTCCAACTGGCAGTTGCCGCCTACGGCACCCTCAACAAGGCCAAAGACAACGCAATTCTGGTGCCAACGTGGTTCTCCGGCACTCACCAGACCTATCACGACATCTACATCGGACCGCAGCACGCGTTGAATCCGGAGAAGTACTTCATCGTTGTGGTCAACCAGATCGGGAATGGCCTTTCGACGTCGCCGCATCAGGCGGCATCGCCGGAAGACGCGGCTGCCTTTCCGCACGTACGCATCGGTGACGATGTGGTCGCGCAGGAGAGACTATTACGAGAACACTTCGGTATCAACGAGTTGGCGCTCGTCGTGGGTGGTTCGATGGGCGCACAACAGACGTGGGAATGGGCTGTCCGGTTCCCGGAGAAGGTGAAGCGGGCCGCTCCGATCGCCGGTACCGCGCAGAACACCCCGCACGATTTCCTTTTCACCCGGACCCTGATGGAGGCGATCACCTCCGATCCAGGTTTTGCCAACGGCCACTACGGTTCTCACACCGACGTGGCTGATGGACTGGCACGGCACGCCAGAATCTGGGGTGTGGTCGGACTCTCCACCGAATTCTGGAAATCAGGCGGATACCGACTTTTCGGATTCGAATCGATGGACGCCTGCCTGGATGAATTCATGGTTCCGCTGTTCCAGTCGATGGATCCCAATGCGCTACTGGCTATGGGCTGGAAGTGGCAGCGCGGCGATGTGGCTCGCCACACCAACGGTGACTTGGCCGCCGCCTTGGGCCGCATCACGGCCAAGGTGTTTGCGCTCCCGATCGACGAGGACATGTTCTTCCCGCCGCATGATGTCCAATCCGAACAAGAGTTGGTACCGAACAGTGAGCTACGGGTACTTCGGTCGCTGTGCGGTCACTTCGGTTTGTTCGGTGCGGAACCGGAATACATG
Organism: Mycobacteriales bacterium; assembly: GCA_038242595.1. Taxonomy (GTDB): domain Bacteria; phylum Actinomycetota; class Actinomycetes; order Mycobacteriales; family Nakamurellaceae; genus Nakamurella. The sequence goes on along the minus strand of JBBSRY010000384.1, from coordinate 2,213 downwards.
CAGCAATTGGACCAGCACCTTCAAGACCTGTTGGAGAGCAAAGTATGACAATCGTTCAGCATGCTCGAACCGAACTTGATCTGAACGACAGCGGGGTCAGCTCGGAATCGGAAGTCGTTGTTTGTGACAACCGTGCAGCGGTAAGTCGGCGGGCTGCGCTCGGTATTGGCTTCACGGCGGGGGCTGCAGTCTTGGCCGCCTGCGCCAGCGCGCCGCAGAGTCCGAGTGGCCCATCTCCGGTTGGGTCGAGCGTCGGTGCCTCGTCCGGCGTCGGAGCACCGGCAACCTTGTCAGAGAGTAGCTCAGCCTCGTCCAGCGGATCGGCAACTTCGGCCGAAACGTCAAGTGCAGCCGCAGCATCGATGCCGGGCTCACCACCAAGTGACCAGCCGGAGTCGTCGATGGCAGCTATCCCGACCACCGCCAACTACGGTGCGTTGGAGGCGATACCGGAGGGCAGCGCGCTGGTCGCCGGACCGGAGAATGCCCCTGTTGCCTTGGCTCGTACTGGCACGACGGTGGTCGCCTTCAGCGCGGTCTGCACGCATCAGGGGTGCACTGTCAATGCACGTGGCGCTCAGCTGATCTGTCCGTGTCATGCCTCCAAATTTGACCCACTGACCGGAGCGGTACAGGGTGGCCCCGCGCCGTCGCCGTTACCGGCGGTGGCGGTTCAGGTTGTCGAGGGAATCGTCTACGGGGCTTAGGGTCTCGGTCCGGTTCGCAGGGTCTGGGCGTCAACACTGGTGAAGTTGCCGGCGATGAGGCGCAGTTGCTGAATATGGGCATCGAAGGCCCGTTGACCCGTAGACGTCAGCTTCACCCAGGTGAGCCGACGTGAATTGTTCCGGCTGGGTGATGCCAATTTGCTGATGGTGATGAGGCCTGCCACGGCAAGCATTTTGAGATGCTGGACAGGTTCACATCATTGATGTCCATGGCATCTCGCAGGACCGCAAAGTCATTTTCCTTGACCGGGCGCAACAAGCCGGAGTTGCGTATCCGGAGCGGTGCATGGATGATCTCGTTGAATTCGGCCTCCATTACCCGACCTTGCTGCGCAGCTTGTGGCGATACCAACGGTCGAACCGGCGTTGAGCAACCAGCCAGTTTGACCCCGGCGATCCGCTGATGGGCCAGAACCAGTAGAACGCCAGCGACAATGGCGGCAAAAATCAGCGAGCGTCTGGCCGTCGCATTGGCAAGAGCAGCAGAAGCTAGTTAGGTTCCCAGTCGGCAAGTCACACTCCAGATTCACCCGTTGGTTAGAACCCCCATGCAAGGGGCATGGTGGATGAGGTGACGCCACTTCAGCCTGTTTCGCCGCACGCACCGCCGCTGTGCGGGATGCACATCATGAAACAACGTTGGCAGGACCTGACGTTCCTGCACTGGCGGATCGATGCCGGCAGAATCTCTCACCTGATGCCGAAGGGTGTGCGACCCGATGAGTTCGACGGGTCGAGCTGGATCGGACTGATCCCCTTCGAGATGGTGGGGGCCGGCCCCGGGCGTGGACCGGCCGTTCCGTACCTTGGAACGTTCGCCGAGACCAATGTGCGGTTGTACTCGGTGGATGATCGGGGACGTCGCGGGGTCGTGTTCCTGTCGCTGGAGACGCAGCGACTGGCGGTGATGCTGGGTGCTCGCGCTGCTTTCGGAACCAAGTACATGTGGTCGAAGATGACGATCAACAAGGCCAAGGGGCGAATCGAGTATCTGAATTCCAGACGATGGCCCGGACCGGTGGGAGCGCACTCCAGAATCGTGGTGCAGCCCGGGGAGGCAATTGAATCCCCGGACGAGTTGGCATTTTTCCTCACCGCAAGGTGGGGGCTGCACACGTCATGGTTGGGGCGCACGCTCTATGTGCCGAACGAACACCCGCCATGGCCACTACAACATGCGACGGTGGTCGAGTTGGACGATCAACTCGTTGCGGTGGCCGGGTTTCCAGGACTGACGGACACTCCACCTGACTCGGTGTTGTATTCACGCGGAGTACATACCGAATTTGGGCTGCCCGGTCGCTAAATTTCAGCCGAATGCTCAGGCCACCGTGGGTCGGATACGCTTGGCAGCCGCTGAAGTCAGAATCTCGGTCAGCACCTCCAACACATGTGCGGCCCGAACCGCATCCGCAGCCGGTGCCCGGCCCGATACCAGACTCTGTGCCATCTCCACCAGGCCCATCCCCATAAATCCGGGTCCGT
>JBBSRY010000383.1:0-3595 GCA_038242595.1 Mycobacteriales bacterium | reverse complement strand
TCTTCATCCCAGCAGACTGGCAGGCGGCCGCTACCGTCGCGGCATCCGCACCCAACGGGTCATCCTGAGCCGCTGCGATGAACGCCGAGGTCCGCAAAAAACGATTTTGAGGCCATGATGGTCAGCGGGTTGATGGCCAGAAATGCGGACTCATCACCCCCAAACAGTTGATCGACGGTCTCTGCCCGGGTTCCCAGTGTCGGCTCGGCCTGTCCCGCGATATCAACGAAGCTCGAATAGACATCCGGATGGTTGACCGCCATTTGCAATGAGCAGGTACCACCGTAGGAGAATCCGCCGATTGCCCAGCTCCGATGATCGGGCAACGCCTGTAGGTTCGCAGTGATCCAGGTGGGTGGGTCCTGGGAAAGGTAGGTGTCCACCTTCGCTGCGGAGGTGTCAGCGCACACTGGATTGACCAACGGGCCACCCAGCGCATCGGCCATCACGACGATGGGGGCCAACCCTTCGTGGTCGGTAGCAAATTGGTCCATCACCGTCGCCAGTCCACCGGAGTCCAGCCAGTCCCGATCAGAGCCCGGTTGGCCCGGGATCATCACCAGTACCGGCAGACTCGGACGGTTCGCCGTGAGGTAAGCCGGCGGCAGGTAAATCCACGCAGTCCTGGCGGCAAAGCCGGATATGGTCCCCGGAATAGTGACCTCGCTGACCTGCCCGGCCGCCGGCATTCCTGCCGGTGGGGCCCAGGTGGCAGACACCGGGCCGGTGGATTGGGGAACAGAAACCGAGGTGGACGGACTCGCTGCCGGTGCCGAGCTTGACGGAGCCACCTCCAGCGGCGGTAGTGCGGCCTCGTCCGGCAGTTTGAGGCCGAACAGCGCACGCAGCGTCGGATACTCGCCGTAAGCGACGTTGATCTGATTCAGACAGAGCAGTGCCACCAATACCGAAGCCGTTACTGCCAGCAATCGCCGACCCCAGCCAATTCGACCCAGTTGCGCAAGGGCCAGGCCGAAACCCAGAACCAACCCCCAGCTCAGCAGCAGAATCTTGAGCGGTAACGCCTCGGGGAACGGTTTCCACAGCACCTCAACGACGAAATCCAGCACGCCGACAAACAGAGCCGATACAACGACGGACAGAGGAAGACCCCAGTTGATCCACCATTCATCGCGACGCACCAACAAAACGATTGCCCCGAGCCCACCGAGAACCACCAGGCAGATGGGTAGCCACCCCTGTAGCAGTGTGATGTCGGCAATGCCGGTCATGATGGTGTTCCTCACTAGGCAAAACCGCTCCGCAAACCCCCGCGGCATCCGGCCGGCCCGCCCCGATCAGGTTGGCAGCCGGCCATGTGAACGCACTGGGAGCAGATGGCGAGTACGCTTCGTTGTCCGATGAGAATGCGCCCGGTCGCATCTGCGGTACCGCAAACTGATCACATGACCGACGATCACCACCCGCAAGACCCCAGTGGCACCACGACCCAGGCGCTGCCCAGGCCCTGGGAGCTCGAAGCGATGCAACGCGCACTCATCCTGGCGCAGCGCGGTGCAGCAACAGTGCTGCCGAACCCGGTCGTAGGTTGTGTGCTGCTCTCCCCTGCCGGTGAAATCATCGGCGAGGGTTGGCATCAGCGGGCCGGCGAAGCCCATGCGGAGGTCAATGCTCTGAACGCGGCCGCAGACGCGGCCCGTGGTGCGACGGCCGTTGTCACTTTGGAGCCGTGCAATCACCTGGGGCGCACCGGCCCCTGTTCGCAGGCTTTGATCAATGCCGGTATCGCGCGGGTGGTGGTGGCCCAGTTGGATCCCAACCCCAAAGCCGCCGGCGGGGTTCAGGAGCTGCGCGCGGCCGGGGTCCAAGTGCTGACCGGTGCGATGCAATCCGAGGCCGCTGACATCAAGCGCGTCTGGCTGCGCAGCACCCGCCATTCCCGACCGTTTGTCACTTTCAAGGCAGGGGTCTCCATTGATGGCCGGATTGCCGCCCCTGACGGCACCAGCAAATGGATCACGTCGGAAGCCTCGCGCGCCGATGTGCAGCTGCTGCGGTCCAGGGTTGACACCATGCTGGTCGGTATCGGGACCGTGCTTGCCGATGACCCCCTGCTCACTGTCCGCGGCTCCGACGGATCAACGCCAACTCGTCAACCACTGCGGGTCGTCGCCGACTCGGCGGGTAGAACGCCCACCACAGCGAGAGTTCTCAACGATCACGCCGAATCCTGGGTGGCCACCGTCGGCGAAGTCGGTGCCGGATCGGACGGCCGGATTCATCTGCCGAACTTGCTCGACATGCTCTACCGGCGTCGGCGTAGGCACGTACTACTGGAGGGTGGCCCGCATCTGGCCGCAGCGTTTCTGGACGCCGGACTGATCGACGAAATCGTGATCTATGTGGCGCCACTCACTCTGGGTGCCGGAAAGCCCGCCTTGGAAGGAAGCCTGGTCAGCACCCTGTCCGAAGCTCCGCGATGGGAACTCCGGGACGTGAAGCGGATCGGGGACGATGTGCGGCTGCGCTACGCGTCGACCAACGTGGAATAAACGCTCGGGGAGTTGAGCTCGAACCTGGTGTTTGGGTCCGACTCCTCGGTCGGGGCCAGGTCGATATCGGCACGATCAATTTATATGAGCTCTCAAATAGCTTGGCCCTATACTCATCTCATGTTGAAGCAACCGTGGCTCTCGGATGACCAGCAACTCATCTGGCGACAGTGGCTCGCCATCTCCCGCCTGCTGAACGATCGGATCGAAAAGGATCTGCAGCGCGAAGGTGGAATGCCGCAGGCCTACTACTTGATCTTGGCCATGCTGTCCGAGGCGCCGTGCCGATCATTGCGGATGAATCAACTGGCTGATGTGGTTCGGGCGTCCCAGTCCCGAACCTCGCACGCGGTATCGCGGCTGGAGGAATACGGCTGGGTTCGGCGGGAAGCCACCCCGCAGGACGGTCGCGGCCAGACCGCGACGTTGACCGATGCCGGTTGGCAGCGACTCAACCAGATCGCACCCGGACATGCGGAAACCGTGCGCACCACCATGTTCGAAGCATTGAACGAGGAAGACCTCACCGCGCTCAGTCGTATCTACGGCAAATTACTCGATCATATTGATCCCCATGACACGGTAAGCAACAAGGCGCGATCGATACCGCGCTAGGCGTGGTTTCTGCTGGTAGCCACAATGCGTGGCCCACGCCGGCCGGCCGATAGACACCAGCCGGCGACTCCGACTCCGATCGCGATGCCGACCAGTACGGCCCCGAGGCCAAGTACCGACGAAAGTTCTTGCAGCACAGAGTAGATCGGCTGCGTATCAATCTTTTCCCGCAGTACCGAGAGATGATTGGTTCCCCAGCGATCGACGCGTGGGAAGGAATCCCACAGCACGTGCGTGAAGATTCCGATGATCAGCGCTGCTACCGCGCCAATGATCCCCACCCCCGGCCCGACGACCGGCATAGGCTTGGGCACATAACGTTTGGCAACCATACCGGTGAGAGATCCGCAGCAGCAGGCGCAATGGCGTAGCGCCACACCGCCCACATGGCACCGGCCAGGGCAAGTATTACCGGCAGAAAACGCAGGTCGTGTGTGACGGAGTATCCGGGCAAGAAAGGCAAGAAC
>JBBSRY010000382.1:0-3596 GCA_038242595.1 Mycobacteriales bacterium | reverse complement strand
CCAGATGGTCGACCTGATGCTCAAGCGCGTCGAAGGCGCCTTGAAGAACAAGGACATGACGATCGAGGTGTCTGCGGCGGCAAAAGCGTTGTTGGGCAAGCGCGGTTTTGATCCGGTTCTCGGTGCCCGTCCGCTGCGTCGAACGATCCAGCGCGAGATCGAGGACCAACTGTCGGAGAAGATCCTCTTCGACGAGCTCAAGTCCGGTCAGGTCGTGCTGGTCGATATCGAGGACACCACCGACGACGGCTCGCCGGCCACCGCTGATGGAAAGCGTTTCACCTTCCGCGGCGAGGACAAGCCTTCGCTGGTTCCCGACATCGTCCCGGTGGGACTGATCAAGGAAAGCGACGCCGGCTGATACCTGGCGAATTTGGTAGTGCTAAACCCGCCCCGAGTTTTCTCGGGGCGGGTTTTCGCTCATCCACGGTGGATGCGGCGGCCGCCTTGTTACGGTGCAAACATGCGTTCAGACACAGTGTCCAGTCGACACCGGCTCATTTCCATCATGTCCGCGCTGACGGTGGTCGTACTCGCTGCTTGCACCACCACCGTGGCGGGCAGTGCCTCCCCGCAGACTCGTGTGCAGGCCAGCAGCAGTGCCACGTCATCCACTTCGAGTTCTGAAAGCACCAGCACCGGCAGCAGCAGCACCAGCAGTTCGGCATCCTCGTCGAGTAGTCCCTCGGCGCCGTTGAAGACCACCGTCCGGATCGGTCTGGACACCTCCCAGTTCTACTCGTACAACCAACGCACCTACACCGGTTACAGCTTCGTGGGGCAGAATATCCTGACTCCGGTATTACCACGATTCAACGAGCTGGATGAGTCAGGCGCCACCCTGCCGGTGACGGAGGTCGGTAGTTATGAGGTGGTGTCCACCGACCCCTATGTCCTGGAATACACATTGTCCGGTGAATGGTCGGACGGCGTACCGGTCACCTTTGCCGACTTCCTGCTCGCCTGGGCGGCCGACGGGTCCGGTCTGAGGAATGAAGACGGCTCGCCGCTCTTCAACAACTTTGACTATCTCTGGGAACGGGTGGATGAACCAAAAGCAGAGATGGACGCCACCACCTTTCAACTCACCTTTAATGAAGCGACCCCGCTGAACTCGAAGGTCGTGGATTCGTTGATGCCGGCCCATATTGCACTCGAGCAATCAGGGGTGACCCCGGCGGAATTTGCCGCTGCCGTAGCGGCCAAAGATGTGGCAGCGCTGACACCGGTGGCAAATTTTTATAACACGGCTTGGGAGATCCCGAGCGGCCAGGATGTTGATACCTCTCTGATGCTTTCCGCCGGCCCCTATCAGCTGTCCGAGATCAATGCCGATGGCACGGTGGTGCTGATCCCGAATGATGAATGGGCCGGCGAAAAGGGAGCCATCGAGCGCATTGAATTTGTACCCATCACAGGTGATGAACAGTTGGAAACCGCTTTGGCTGCCGGTGACATTGATCTCGCCGCACCATCGGTGATCGATCCGGAGACCATCAGCCAGACATTCGGGCAGCTGAGCGAAGACACTTTTAGTCAGGCCTCGGGATTCTCCAACTCCTACGAACACCTGGACTTCAATATCGCCGGAATCTTCGCAGACCCGCTGCTACGAAAGGCGTTTGTTGCCTGCGTTCCTCGAGAGCAGATGTTGGAACAGCTGATCACCCCGCTTGATCCGACGGCAGCGGTTTTGCAAAGTTCCACCGTGCCGCAGTGGTCTGAAGAATATGCCGATTATGCCCGGCGGTCTCCTGGAAACGAGGTGCAAGTAGATATCGCGGCTGCACAGGCATTGTTGGACCAAGCCGGCAAAGTGGGGCAGGCTGTGACATTGACTACAACTGCGGCTCCGCGTAGGCAGAAAATGACCGAACTCATCAAGGACTCGTGCGACAAGGCTGGTTTTGAGGTGACCATCGATCTGGCCGATAACATCTTTACCGAGAAACTTCCGACCGGTGAATTCGAGGTCGCGCTTTTCGGCTGGCAATCAAACGGCGGTTACACCGACCTGGATTTTAACCTGACCAAAGATGGCCCGAACAATTTTGGGAAATATGATAACCCGCAGGTAGAGGACTTGCTCACCGGGCTGCAGGGGCTGACAGAGGCAGCGGAGTACGAACCCATTTTGGAGCAGATCGACGCCATCCTGTGGGCGGATCTGCCCACGCTGCCGTTGTTCTCGTTGCCGGCGGTGCAGTACTGGGATGCAGATCTAACCGGCCCGCAATTGGCCAGGGACGGTATCTTCACCCGCTCGATCACGCAGTGGCGCTGGCAGTGAGCTGAAGTTGGTCACCGGGTAACTGGTCCTATGCTGAAGCGGTTGACCCATTGCGGTCAGACCCAGTTCCTGTCTGGTGGACACCGATGGGCTCTGCTGGCCAGTTCGTTCACTCTTGAAGGAATGCTCGATGTCATTTGCCGCTGCGCTCGGCTGGTTGGCCGCGGCGCTCAGTGGATCGCTGTCGATTCCGCAGGTGTTCCGGATTATCAGAACCAGATCTGTCGCGGGGCTAAACCTATTGACCTGGCAGACACTGCTGATTGCTGGGGTTTCATGGTCGGCGCACGGAATTCTGGTCGATCGAGCGCAGATCCTGCTTCCGAACGCCGTCATGATGCTGGGCGGCGCCATCGTGCTGGCTCAGATTCAAAAAGCGCAGGCACTGCCGACGGTTGCCGTTTGGGTGTTCCCGCTGGCCGCGTCAGCGAGTTCTATCGCGCTCGATTATGCCTTGGGGCCAGTGGTTTTCGCGGTGATGATGGTGGTCCCGGCTGTCATCGGCCAGCTTGCTCAGTACCGGGAAATCCGTAATGCCAGGGACGTTTCCGGCATCTCACCGGCCATGCTGCTGATCAACCCGGTGGCGCAGGCTCTGTGGCTGACCTATGCGTTGGTCACCTGGGAGTTATCAATCATCTGTGTGGCCACTGTCCTGATCGTAGTGATGACGGCAAATGTGGCCGCCCTGATGGTCCGGCGCCGGCAGTTGTCGGTGCAGCGACGCATTGGCGTTATTGCGGCAGTCTGACCATCCCGTTGGGCTCGGCGCTGACCAGGCCATCGGCAAGCAGTGAATCCAAACATCTTTGCCACTGGGATCTTTCGGGCCAAGCAGCCTGCAGATAATCCAAGGACAATGCGCCGGGTGCTTCCCGTAGCAAGCCAAGAATGCGGCCGCGAACTTGACGGTCGGTCCCATGCCAGGCCTGTGACTTGTTGCGTACCAGGGATTCCGGTTTCCCCAGATGCACCCAGCGGCAGTCGGTTCTGATCGGGCAGCGCGGACAATCCGGTGAGCTCGCGGTACAGATGAGCGCGCCGAGTTCCATCACCGCCGCAGAGAATCTCGCGGCGTTGTGTTTCGGTAGTAGGGATCCCATCAGCATCCGATCGGCCTGGGTGGCCGATCCGGCATCGGTGTTGCCCCGCACCGCGCGGTTCATCACCCGGCGAACATTGGTATCGACCACTGGGACCGCTTGCCCGAAGGCAAAAGCGGCAACGGCGCGAGCGGTGTAGTCGCCCACTCCAGGAAGGGTCAGCAACGCCTCAACTGCCGACGGGACCACGCCGCCATGGGCAT
>JBBSRY010000381.1:0-3601 GCA_038242595.1 Mycobacteriales bacterium | reverse complement strand
GCTGGCCCCAGCCGGTAAGTCGCAGTATCCGGATCGCGTTCGATGTACGACCTGACCTCCAAAGCGGACAGGTACCGAAAGGCTGAGCTCTTTGGCAGATCGGTGGCGTCGGCCACCTCGGTCAGGGTGACGCCATTGGCGGAGTTGGCGAGTGTATCCAGGATGTCGCACACCCGATCGACTGAACGAATGGGGTACGTCCCTGGCGCATCGTGATCAGCGACCATGAATCCCTGCTTTCTATTCCGACCGGGTGCTACCCAGATGGTAGGTCGTTGCAAACGATGCAACCATCGGGGGCTCTGGGTCCGGGCGAGGGCCGTGACCTTGACGACCGACGTCACCCTGTTAATATAGCAATATTCGAAATTAGGATTCCACAGGCTAAAACGAATGAAGCGACTTGATGACTGACTCCATGGACTTCGGTAGTAGGTTGGGCGAAGGAAACACCCCTCTGGTGCAATTGCCGCGGTTGGCACACCGGTGGCGCCTAGGCAGCTTGACTGCCAAGGCTGAATACATGAACCCCACCGGTTCGTACAAGGACAGGATCGCGGCCGCCTCAATGGATGTCGCTGTCCGGCGAGGGAACCGGGGTTGGATTGCCACCTCTTCCGGAAATGGGGGCGCCGCAATGAGCGCCTACGGGCGCCGCGCCGGCCTTGCTGGCGTTCTCTGTGTGCTCGCTGACGCACCTGCCGAGAAAATTGCAGCCATCCGGCCCTACGGAGTGTTGATGCTCGGGATGCCCACCATGGGTCCCGCCGTGATGGCAGAGCTGAGCAGAATTGCCGACGACCAGAACCTTCTGCTGACGATCACAGCACACGCCTACAACCCGGAGGGAATGCGTGGAGCAGACGCCATAGGGACCGAGATTGTCGCCGACCAGCCGAGAACGACTCACGTTTACCTGCCCACGGGAGGTGGCGGGCTGTTGGTTGCGACTGCTCGTGGCCTGGCCGCAGCCGGCAGCGCGGCGGTGGTGGTGTGCGCCCAACCGACTGGTTGCGCTCCCATCGTTCGTTGTTTGGATCGCGAGTTGGTTGAGCCGGCGATCTCGCAGTGGTCGACCAGGATCTCCGGATTACAGCTGCCGGCGCCGCCTGACGGTGCCGCAGCGGTCGCAGCAGTTCGCGATTCGGACGGCTGGGGAGTAGCTGTGCTGGACGGGAATGCCTGGGCCGCACAGGATCTCCTGGCAAGGGAAGAGGGCATCTTCGTTGAACCGGCATCGGCTCTTGCCCTGGCTGCGGTACTGGCCGATGCAGAGGCAGGCCGAATCGGCCTCGCGGACCATCCGTGCGTCGTCTTGACGGGGCACGGACTGAAGGATCTGGCCCGATTCGGTGGACCGCTGCCGGACGACGACGTCGTGCGGGGGGATGAGTTGGCGGGCAGGGTCGAGCAGTGGTTCGGACGGATGGCTGGTAGCGATAACGGAGGGCTTGGAACATGATCAGACTGGCAGTGCTGGGGTTTCATCATGAGACCAACACCTTCTCTTCTGCCTTGGCAGACCTCCCCTCCTACCGGGACGGTGGGATCTTCATCGGCGATGATCTGATTGCCCAGTTCGGCGATTCCAGTGCAACCTTCGCGGGTTTTTTGTCTTCCAACGGTGATGAACAGGACGTCGAGGCAGTGCCACTGCTCGCCGCAATGGTTAACCCGTGCGGACCGGTGACCGAGGAAGCCTTCGATGTGATCGTTGCGGACATGCTCAATCTGCTTCGCGCGCAAGGTCCATTCGATGGGGTGTTGCTGGGTTTGCACGGTGCGGCCGTCGCCCACGGACATCCCAGCGCTGACGCCGACATCGCCGCATTGGTGCGCGACGTCGTCGGCGATAGAGTGCCGATCGGTTCGGTCGTCGATCTACACGCCAATCTCGATCAACCCTTGATCGATGCCATTGACATCCTGGTTCCCTACCAAACCAACCCGCACATCGACGCTGCCGAATGTGGCCGGGAATGCCGGCAACTGCTGGTCAGGGCGATCAGTAGTGGCCGCCGGCCGGCACTTGTTCTGGAACGGCTTCCGCTCGTTGTCAACATCGTCCGACAGGACACCAGTGAGCAGCCACTGGTGGCTGCGTTAGAATTTGCCAGACACCTCGAAAACACCCCTGGTGTCATTGATGTCAGCCTGCTTGAAGGCTTTCCGTACGCGGATGTGCCGCAGATGGGAATGTCGGTCACTGCTATGGCAGACGACCTGGATACGGCCAGGGGGGTAGCACGCCAACTGGCTCAATGGCTGTGGGACCACCGAGCGGACCTGCAGGGCGGCGGTGCGACGGTCAGCGAGGCAATTGACGCGGTTGTCAACCGGGGCGACGGCGACAGCCCATTGCTGTTGCTCGATGTCGGCGACAATATCGGCGGCGGCGGCCCTGGTGACTCAACCGTGCTGTTGGCGGAGGCGGTCCGGCGAGGTGCGGCCGGGCTGGTGATGACCATTTTTGACCCCTTGGCGGTGGATGAACTCGCGGGGAAATCAATCGGTGACCGGGTCGAGGTGTGTGTTGGAGGGCACTCCGTAGAACAAGACGGTAGGCCGGTCTTGTTGCGGGGCAGCATCGTCGGCCGACACGAAGGTAGCTATGAGGAACCGGGTGTCGCCCACGGAGGGTTCCGCTTCTTCGATCCTGGCCGAATGGTCGCGATCACCACTGACGAGCGGGTGACCGTGGTGCTCACCACCAAGGTGGTGCAGACAGTTAGCGCTCAGCAACTGGTCGTCCTCGGACTCGACCCGCAGTCTTTCCGGGCGATCGTCGGCAAAGGCGTCAACGCTCCGCGGGCCGGGTTCGCCAAGATCTGCAGCGACCTGATGGTTGTGGATACCCCAGGAGTGACTCGGCTATCCGTAGAGGGGTTCGACTACCTCCATCGATCGTCACCGATGTTCCCATTCGAACCGGCAACGGAATATCACCCCGTCGACTGAACCGAAATTCGCTGCGGGAACCGTTCCCGCTGAGTGGTCCACCCCTATCCGAGGAGTTAGTAATGCCCCGTATACCCGTGACCGGAACCGACGTTCCGAGTAGCCATCTACCCTTTTCCCCGGCGGTCCGAGCCGGCGACCTGGTATTCGGCTCGGGCCAGGCATCAGTCGACGACACCCGCGCTTACGTCGAGGACACCTTCAGCGGCGAAATGGAACGGTCCTTTTCGAATGTCCTGCGCATCTTGAAAGCTGCAGGAGGAGATATGGACGATGTGGTCCAGGTTCGTGCTTACCTCTGCGACATGTCCTATCGAGATGACTACAACAGATTGTACTTTGACTACTTCTCAAGGCCGCTTCCGGCGCGCACGACGCTGTCCGGTGGCCTGGGGATGTTGAAATTCGAAGTCGACGTCATTGCCCATATCCCGCTGAAGTCCTAGCTAGACCTGGATCCAGCGCGGGGCGTGGGCTGTCATATTTTCCTAGAGGTCCTGGTTTGGGTTGTGCGCAGTCTATGGTGCTTCTGACCAATGCATCCGGCTCACAAGCAGAGTGAGTTGGCGGATCGGTGCCGGGCCGCTTGAGGTCTGTTGTCGGCGGTGTTGAAAATGGACTGAATCGGGCGAGCAACCCGCGT
>JBBSRY010000380.1:0-3601 GCA_038242595.1 Mycobacteriales bacterium | reverse complement strand
TCGTAGAAATCGCATCAGCCGGCCACCAATCCACCGTCGATGTCCAGATCGGCGCCGGTGATGAACGATGCTTCATCCGAGGCCAGGTAGATTGCTGCTGCGGCGATTTCGGCCGGACTTCCAAGCCGACCCATGGGCTGGCGGTTGACGAGGTCCAGTCTGGCCGCAATCGGGTCATCGGCCTGGGCCAGGAGTCGACCCACCCAAGGACTGTCCACGGTACCGGGACAGATGCTGTTGCAACGGATTCCAGTTCCGGCATATTGCACCGCCACCTGTTTGGTGAGCGCGATTACGGCGCCTTTGCTCGCGCAATAGGCTGTCCGGTCGCGCAGTCCGACTTTGCCGGCGACAGATGCTGTGTTGATAATGACGCCGTATCCCCTTTCGAGCATGCTCGGCAGGACGTATTTTGTACCCAGGAAAACTCCACGGGCGTTGACTGCAAACACCGCCTCCCATTCTGCAAGCGAGCAGGTAACCGGATCCTTGGTCGAACCGATTCCGGCGTTGTTGCACAGCACATCGATCCGGCCGGTTTGCCTCAGCACCTGGGCGATGGCGGTCGCGACGGATGACTCGTCGGTGACGTCTATTTGAATGCCCTTGGTGTCACTGGGTATTTCGCTGATATCGAGATCACCGGCAAAGACCTGGGCGCCGGCATCGCGAAATTGTCGAGCCATTTCATACCCGATCCCCGAGCCACCGCCGGTCACCAATACCGTTCGTCCATCGAACTTACTCATTACTACCTTCCTGATGCTGGTCTTGAGCACGGGTCTCTGAGGTGGATGCTGTAAAACCCCGCAGTTCATGCCATTCGAAACCAACATACGTCGCGGCCTCATCCCGGCGGCAGAGCGGCGTGTTGAAGGCGAAGCCGGTGCTCGAGTTCCAGCGGGCGCGGGCAACGACGGGAATTTGACGACTCAGGCTCGAGGTTCCGTGGCGAAATAGTCCGGAAATTTGAGCTGCATCAGGGGTGCATGTTCGAGTACTCGTCGAGCGTGGACGCTGATCTGGTGGCGACCTTGCGCCAACTCCGCCGTAGCGATGGCATCAACGATCCGGCGGTGGTCATGGATCAGCGTTTCGACGGTCGCAGGGTCAGGCAGGCTCAGGCGCCGGAGGCGATCGAGTTGAAATTTCATTCGTTGGACTGCCATCCAGGCGCCGGGATGTCCCGCCATTGAGAAGATCTCGGCATGTAGTGCTTCGTCGGCGGAAAAAAATGTCTCAAGGTCACCGCGTTCGTGCGCCCGCTGTTGCTGGTCCAGCAGATCGTGAAGAACGCTGACGTCGCGGTGTGCGGGCGCGCAAGCAAGTTCGAAGGCGCCGATCTCGAGCGTCTCTCGGACGAAACGGGCCTCCTCGACATCACTCATCCGGATTTTGGCCACCAACGTTCCAACCTGAGGTAGAACCTGGAGAAGGCCTGCGTCAACCAAACGGACGATAGCTTCTCGCAGGGGAGTGCGGCTGACATGGAGCTGTTGGGCCAGCTCGGATTCGGAAAGAAGAAGGCCCGGTGGCAATCGCAGTTCGCGGATCGCGGTACCCACGGACTCGAAAACCCGATCGGAGGCGCGTAGGCCGTCTCGAGCGCGGACCACCGGAATCAGCCCCCGCGCGGCCGTCGGCACGTTGAATTGCTCGGCGTTCAGGTCAGCAAAACTTTGCATACCTGACCCTTGCATACTTCCATACAAGTATGCAAGGGTGGTTCCACGGCATCGGGGAAGTCCACGATGCGCTATCCAATGGAGGCTGATATGCCTGTAAGCGACGGTGTCACCCCCGTCCTGTCCGTCCGGAATGTTGCCAAGAGGTTCGGCCACGTGCATGCGCTCCGTGACGTTTCACTCGAAGTGGCCCCGGGTGAAGTACTTGCCCTGATGGGGGATAACGGAGCCGGTAAATCGACACTGGTCAAGATCCTGTCGGGTGTTCAAGCCCCCGACGACGGAGTGATGGAAATTGGTGGGCAGGTCGTCACTCTGGCCTCCCCGCACGAAGCTCGTGAGATGGGCATCGAAACTGTCTACCAGGATCTGGCTCTCGCCGATGATCTATCGGCCCCGGCAAATTTGTACCTCGGTCGAGAGCTGATGAAACCCGGCCTGTTGGGAAAACTTGGGGTACTCGATAACAAGCGAATGCAGCGCGAGGCCGAGGCCCATATCAATACCCTCGGCGCCAGGGTGCCGGACTATCAGGCCAGCGTTCGGATGTTCTCCGGTGGTCAGCGGCAAAGCGTGTCGATTGCGCGGGCCAGTGTGTGGGCACGGCAAGTGATCATCATGGACGAACCGACCGCCGCGCTGGGCCTGGTCCAGACCGCCCAGGTCGCCGAGCTGATCAAACGCACCAGAGACCGGGGCATCGCAGTGGTGCTGATCAGCCATAGCGTCCCGTTGGTCTTCGATGTCGCCGATCGGATTGTGGTGCTGCGACTTGGCACAGTCTCTGCCGAACTCTCGCCCAAAACTGCAACGCATGAAGACATCGTGGCTGCGATCACCGGCGCAAACTTGCGAAAGGCAGCATCCTGATGACCCAGACTTCGCTTCAAAAGCCGACCGAACCAGACGCCGAGGTTAGCGGGCCGGGGCGCCGTAAAGCCATCGACATCATCACCGGCAACTGGGTTTTTCTGGCGCTCATTGTCCTGGTCGTGGTGTTCACTTTTGCGGCCGGCACCACCTTTTTCTCGTTCAGTAATCTTGCCGGGATGCTGAACAACAATGCGGGTCTGTTCCTCCTCGCAATTGGAGCTGCCTACCTGATAATTGGGGGACAGCTCGATCTTTCGATCGGTTCGGTGTTGGTGTTCTCATCTGTCATCGGCGGAAAGGTGCTGCTGGCAGTGAGCGGGGCAACCCCGGACGGCAAATACGACAACATAGTGTTGGCAACAATTCTCGGGTTTCTGGCCTGCATGGTCACCGGTGCCGCTTGGGGATTGCTCAACGGAGTTTTGGTCACCCGGCTAAAGATCCCGAGCTTCATCGTGACCCTTGGTACATTGGGGATCGCGCTGGGGCTTGCGCAGGTGATCACCAAGGGCCGCGATGTCGGGCCCGCGCCTCGCGTCCTGCAGTCCGAATTTGCCACCAAGGAAATTCTTGGGCTGACAATTCCGGTCTGGATCACCGCCTTGATTGTGATCGTCGCTGGACTGGTGTTGTCCACCACGAGGTTCGGCCGATACACCTACGCCGTCGGATCCAATCCGGAAGGGGCGAGGCGGACCGGGATCAAGGTGAACCAGCAAATCATCATCCTCTTCACCATGATGGGGGCTCTGGCCGGGCTGGCAGGTGCCCTGCAGTTCACCAGATTTACGAGCACCAGTATCTCCGGTCACGCCACCGACAACCTGTTGGCCATCTCGGCCGTGATCATCGGTGGCGCTTCACTTTTCGGTGGACGCGGCACCATCTTTGGCACAGCTGTCGGTGTAATGATCCCAGCTGTTCTGAACAATGGTCTGATCCTGATCGAGGTCCAGCCATTTTGGCAGACCGTGGCCATTGGAACCATTCTGATCATTGCCGTCACATTTGACCAGTTCAACAGATCCCGTCTGCTCAAATCC
>JBBSRY010000379.1:0-3612 GCA_038242595.1 Mycobacteriales bacterium | reverse complement strand
TACCGCGCGCGACGAGTCTCCTTCCATGTCAGTGGCGGTCGTTGCCGAACCTGCGACGGCGAAGGGTTTGTCGCCGTGGAGTTGCTATTTCTGCCCGGCACCTACGCACCCTGCCCCACCTGCCACGGAGCCCGCTACAACGAGGAGACTCTGCAGGTCAACTTCAATGGTTTGAACATCGCCGACGTTTTGGCGCTCACGGTGCTTGATGCCCAGCTTTTCTTCAACGATCAGCCAAGAGTGCGGGCCAGTCTTGATTGCCTGGACTCGGTGGGCCTGGGATACCTGACGCTGGGTCAACCGGCGACGGAGCTATCCGGCGGCGAAGCGCAGCGGATCAAATTGGCAACCGAGTTGCAACGAGGGGGCCGGGGACGACGCTTCTACCTACTCGACGAGCCGACCATCGGTCTGCACCCGTGCGATGTCGAAATTTTGATGGCGCAGCTTCATGCCCTAGTGGATGCCCGAAACACCGTAGTGGTGGTGGAACATCACCTTGCCGTCATCACTCAGAGCGATTGGGTAATCGAAATGGGACCAGGCGCAGGAACCGAAGGAGGCCGCATCATCACCAACGGGACACCGTCGCAAATGAAGCGCAATTCCGCCAGTCGCACTGGTCCGTATCTACGCGACCCAACCGGCGGATGAAAAACGAATGACCCCGGCAGCCCGCACGATCAGGTCTTACGCTTGATGAAGCCCCAGGCTGCGGTGGCGAGGAAGAGCACAATGCCGATAATTCCCAGCCAGAGCAATCCCTTGATGACGAACCCGAGTACTCCGAAGACCAGCCAGAGCACCAACAGCACCACAATTATTGTTCCCATGGTCAATTAGTACCCCAGAGCGCGCAGATCTAACGACTGCAATGGCAACTAATGCGACACATTTACATTTTTTTAGCCATCGAGTCTGGCGAGCAATTTCTGGAAGACGCCTTTGATTGCTTGGGTCTCCTCGACCGAGAGGTTCGCGCGGAAGTACCGGTCGATGCCGGCAACATGCACGTGGGCCGCTGCCCCCAGAGCGATTCGTCCGTCGACGGTCAACGCAACAAGCACCGCGCGCCCGTCGCTGGGGTGCGTGCCTCGACTCACCAATCCGTCCTGTTCCAACCGCTCAATCTTTCGCGAGAGTCCCGGCTGGGAGAGCAGGATGGAACCTTGTAATTCTTTGAGTCGCAACTGACCGCCGGCGTCGGCGATGAGGGCAAGTATTTCGTAGGTGGCCAGGCTGAGTCCGCCTGTTTTGTCCAGGTCCGCGGCGAGTCTACGGGTGATTCTGGAGTACAGCAGGTTGATGCCCTGCCAGGTTTCCAGAGCGGGCTGGAGTTCCTCAGGACAGGAGGTGACACCGATGGATTCGGACCTGATCATGGCTTGTAGCCGCGCGTCGGCTTGAACAACTTGAGGAAGGCAAACCCGGTGAGCGCAACGGTGAGTACGGTGAGCGCCGACCACCCGGTGGTGAGCACTTTCTCCTGGATGACACTGCCGGCCTGGGTCGTCCACCACCAGGTCAAACCTGCCACGGCCGCACCCAGAAGCAGGCCATAACCGATGATCTTGCCAACCAGTTTGCTACCAACTCCGCCGCCGCCATTTTCAGCAGCGGCCTGCACTGCCCAGACATCGCGGCGGGCACCGAACCAGATGTTGAGCCATGAGGTCACGGTTGACCAGATTCTGGTGAGTGTCCAGATCTCGGCCGGCAGGATCAGTAACGCGTAAACGATGTCACCGGCGGTTCGATCCGGGGTTCGCCAGGCGGTCTTGAGGTTCAGCAGCATGCCGATACCGATCGGGATCAACCACAATGGTGACCAGACGAACTGATGGACGGAGAGCGAGGCTGCCAGCAGCAAGGCGAAGATCAACCGGACGGCGCCGTTGGCAAACATCGAAATCTGCTGCTTCCAAGGGATCAGCGTGTTCTTGTCCGGCATCTTGTTCTTCCACAGGAGGGCAGCCATACCCTCATCCCATTTACGGCGCTGACCCATGAGGCCCTTGATGGTGACCATCGGGCCGGCGTAGGCCCGAGCCGTGGCCGAAACCAGGGTTTTACGGCCTGCCTCATGAAGACGCCAGGTCAGTTCCATGTCTTCCACCTGCGCGTCCGGATCCCACGGTGCATTGCGCTCGTGGGTCGTCACCACATCCTGCAGGTGTTTGACCCGGAAAAGCGTGGCCTGGCCACCCAACACGTAGGTCGAGCGCTCCTTGGCCATGATGTCGGTCAACCAGGAGGCAAAGTCCATCCGCTGGGCGCGAATGAGCTGGCGGGCGGCGAAGGTCGCGCCCAGCTTCATATCGAAGGTGTACCTGGCCATTACTCCGGCAGCGGAGGGAACCCGGATCATCTCTTCCTCGAGCTGTCCGACCGCGTCGGCCTGCAGGCTGGTATCAGCGTCTACGCCCAGCACAAAATCGTAGTCAGCGGCGTAGCGTTGCCAGCCCTGCGACAGGGCTCCGACCTTTTTGTCGATATTGCCCACCGTGACCAGAGCAGTGATATTTCGGTAGCGGGCCACGATTTTGGCCGTGTCATCGGTGCAGTTATCCAGGATGACCACGATGCGGTCGATGCGGCGAGTCTGGGAAAGCAGTGCATCGATCGTACGAGCGATGTCAGCCTCTTCGTTGTGCGCCGGCACCAGAGCCAGAATCCTTGCCACTCGAGGCTTCTCCACGGCGCTCACCCGACGACGATTGCCTGCGATGGGCAGTACGACCGGCAACTGGGCCAACTTCTCCGCGAGTTTTGCCCTACCGGCACCCCAGAGATTACGACCGGCCGAGAGCAGATCGGGGGCGTTGACCGCCGGCGGGATCGGAGTGAAATCGGCATCGATAACGTCGTAGTCGTTCTGGGCGCTGCGGGGTGCAGCCAGGAGCATGGTCATGAGGAAACCTTCACATTTGATTCAGTCGGGGGTCAGAACGGGCTGATCGGCTAAGAGCCACGGCGTCGACTTCCGCTTCTACTTCTCGATCCAGATGCTGGAGATGAACCCGAAAGCCAGCTCGATTTCATGCATCTGCATATAGATTCGCACACAGTGACGGATTTAAATGGACTAGACGGGTGATTTCACTCTTTCGGTACCAAAATCGACCGACACAACGTCACTACGGCCCCCCGAATGCTTCCCGGCGAGGTGCCAATGCCAATCACACCACCCATTAGGGGCGATCTGGGCTGCATCACTGAGTAATCGCCGCTGCGGCGAGCATTGCACCCACCTGATCGAATTCTTGACTGAGGCGCCCGACCGTGACTCGGATGAATTGATCGGTCTCGCCGGGCATTGCGAAGAAGGACTGACCGGCAGCCACTTTGATACCGCCTGCCGCCAACGACAACTTGGCAGCGCGCTCGTTCCGAACGGCGATCCAGGTATTGATGCCATCGGAGGGCTCATGGTCGACGCCGTGTTTCACCAATGCCGCAGAAAGAGCTCGCTGCCTGGCGTGGTAGACCATCCTGGCCTCCGAGATCTGGGTGATCGACGCCGATGCGGTCAGTAATTCGAACAGCACGATTTGCATCATCCGCGAGGTCCAGCCCGGGCCGAGCATCCGGCGGGCCAACACTCGGTCCACG
>JBBSRY010000378.1:0-3613 GCA_038242595.1 Mycobacteriales bacterium | reverse complement strand
TCCGGGTACATCCGGAGCCAACATCAATGGCACGATCAGCGTCAATAGCAGCGCTGCGACCAATGCCACCAATCCGCCGGCGCGGCGAGTCAAGGAAGTTCCCACAGTTCCATCCTGACAGCCCGGCGCGGCGGCCCGATGGGCGAAGTCTTGAGCATTGGCTAACCGGAAGACTGCAGCGGCAGCGCCTGCGCCCCCAACCCGGCAACTGTTCCGACCAAAAGGGTGTCACCAGTGGAGTCCAGGTAACACTGCGGCAGACCCAGGTCGGCCATCTTGCCGTTTCCCAGGGAGGTTTGAATCCAGTTCGGCCATACATTTTGCGCGCCGATGGTGAGCCGCCCGCCATAGGTGGGATCAGCAACCCCGGTCACGGCCCCGGCCATCTCCAGGCATGCCTGCTGAGCTTGCTCGGTATCCAGGGGTGGTCCGCTGGGAGAAGACTGGTTCAGCATTTCTTCGGTGACGGCCATGAAGCCGATCAGCTCCCGGGTATGGGGTCTGGAACAGGAGACGACATTTCCCGGGTAGCCCGCCGGATCGCTGCAGATACCAAAGGGTGCCGGTCTGGTGCTGCCGAGCGCTGCGGTGCCGCGAACCACGCCGGTGAACCGCTCGATCTGGGTCGGTCCGACCAGGCAGGCATGCCAGCGCAAACCGTCGATTCCCTCGGCTCTCGGCGCCGCAACCAGCTTGCTGGCGTACGCCATCCACACCGGGTACCACTGCCAACCGTCCGGGCCGGCCGAAGCCGGCGGGATGGATGCCGAGGCCCCCACATAGACCGCGACCTTGGCACGGCAGGCATCCGGACGACTGCCATCAGCCAACCGTTCCGAGGGATTCCGACCGGCCGTCCAGGTGTAGGCCACTTCGGCATCATGGGCCGTCGAACAGGGCACCACCACCATGCCCGTGCGAACACATGACCCGACCGGTGGTGGTGGTGGCAACGGAGCCCGGTCCGCTGCCCCCAGTAGCCCCGGATTGATCACCAGCGGCATCATGACCGCCAGCAGCAACGCGGTAATCAGTACGACCACCCCGCAACCGCGTCGGTCGATCCGCCAGGGACCCATCACCCGACACTACGCCGGTCGCTGTGACGGCAGTCACTACGCGGTCCGCTGTCTCACGACTCAGGTGTAATCCTCGATCGGCGGGCAGGAGCAAACCAGATTCCGGTCCCCGTAGGCACCGTCGATCCGGCGAACCGGCGGGAAATACTTATGGGCCGCAGAAACTCCGGGCGGAAAGACGGCCTCGGCGCGGCTGTAGGGATGATTCCACTCCCCGGCCAACGATGCCGCCGTATGCGGAGCACCGTGCAACGGGTTGTCATCTTTGGGCCAGACCCCGTCGCCAACCTGATCGATCTCACCCTTGATGGAGATCATTGCCGCGATGAAGCGATCGATCTCGATCAGATCCTCGCTCTCCGTGGGCTCGACCATCAGGGTGCCGGCCACCGGGAACGACATTGTCGGTGCGTGGAAACCGTAGTCCGCCAGCCGTTTTGCCACATCATCCACGGTCACACCGGTGGCCGCAGTGATCGGCCGCAGATCCAGGATGCACTCGTGGGCGACGTAACCGCCATGTCCGGTGTACAGCACCGGGAAGTGATCTCGCAGCTTGACCGCGATGTAGTTGGCAGCGGCGACGGCGGTCAAGGTGGCCCGGCGAAGACCGTCCGCACCCATCATCCGGATATAGGCCCACGAGATCGGCAGGATCGATGCGCTCCCCCATGGCGCCGCCGAGATGGCGCCGATACCGGTTTCGGGCCCGGCCAACGGCTGCATCGGATGATTTGGTAGGAACGGCGCCAAATGCTCACGCACCGCCACCGGACCGACACCCGGGCCGCCGCCGCCGTGCGGGATGCAAAATGTCTTGTGCAGGTTCAGGTGCGACACATCGCCACCAAAAATACCGGGGCGGGCCAGTCCGACCAGTGCGTTCAGGTTGGCACCGTCGACGTACACCTGACCACCGACAGCGTGCACCGACTCGGCGATATCGCTGATTGTCTCCTCGTACACCCCGTGGGTCGATGGGTAGGTGACCATGAGGGCGGCCAGATTTGTCGCGTGGGCGTCGATCTTTTTGTGCAGGTCGGCCAGGTCGATATTGCCTTCCGGGTCGGTTCCGACCACCACCACCTTCATCCCGGCCATCACGGCGCTCGCGGCGTTGGTGCCATGTGCGGAGGCCGGGATCAGGCAGATATTGCGCCCTTCTTCACCACGCGAGGCGTGATACTTCCGAATGGCGAGCAGTCCGGCGTACTCCCCCTGCGAGCCGGCATTGGGCTGCAGGGACACTGCGGCGTAGCCGGTGATCTCGCACAGCCAGTCCTGCAATTGCCCGATGAGTTCCAGGAGTCCGGCCGCGTCCTGGATGGGGGCGAATGGATGTAACCCGGCGAACTCCGGCCAGGTCACGGCTTCCATCTCGGTGGTGGCATTGAGTTTCATCGTGCACGAGCCCAGCGGGATCATCGAGCGATCCAGGGCCAGATCGGTATCGGAAAGTCGTCGCAGATAGCGAAGCATCGCCGTTTCCGACCGGTGGCTGTGAAAGACCGGGTGGGTCAAAAATTCCGACGTACGTTGCAGTACAGCCGGAATCGGGCTCTCCGAAGCTTTCAGGTCAACATTTGAATCACCGGCAAAAGCGGCCACCACCGAGCGCAGATGCTCCTGGGTCGTTACTTCCGAGACCGACACCTGGACGATATCCGCTCCTTCGGCCCACAGGTTGATGCCGGCGCGGCGGGCCGTCGCGGTAATCTCGGCCGCCCGTCCCGGCACCCGTAGCCGCAAGGTGTCGAAGAACTGCTCGTGTTCGACCTGCACACCGCAAGCCTGCAAAGCCCGGGCCAGACTCGCGGTTTTGAGGTGAATGTCGCGGGCAATAGCGCTCAGCCCGTCCGGCCCGTGATAGACGGCGTACATCGAGGCCATCACGGCCAGCAGTACCTGCGCGGTGCAAATATTGGAGGTGGCCTTCTCGCGCCGAATGTGCTGCTCCCTGGTCTGCAGCGCAAGTCGGTACGCGGGGTTGCCATCGGCGTCGTGTGACACCCCGACCAGCCGACCGGGCAGTTGCCGCTGCAGATCCTGACATACTGCCATGAAGGCGGCGTGCGGCCCACCAAATCCTAGTGAAACACCGAAACGTTGGCTTGATCCGACGGCGATATCGGCGCCGATCTCGCCGGGTGAGCGAAGTAGGGTCAGCGCCAGCAGGTCGGTGGCCACCACGACTTTGGCCTCCCGCTGATGCGCCTGCGCCACCAGTTCCTCGTGGTCCCTGATGGCACCGGACGCACCGGGGTAGGACAGCAGCAGACCGAAGAAATCACCGATCGGTAGTCCATCGGACAGGTCAGAGATCACCAGTTCGATGCCGATCGGTTCGGATCGGGTCTGCAGAATGGCCAGCGTCTGCGGCAACGTGTCAGCGTCGACCACGAACCGACGCGATTTGGAGCGGGCGGCGCGCAACGCCATGGTCATTGCTTCGGCGGCCGCCGTCGCCTCGTCCAACATTGACGCATTGGCGATGGCCAAACCGGTCAGATCGGAGACGACGGTCTGGAAGTTGA
>JBBSRY010000377.1:0-3619 GCA_038242595.1 Mycobacteriales bacterium | reverse complement strand
GGTGATCACCCCGGTGGCCACCAGACGATCCACCCGACGTTTGACCGCCGGCGCGGACAGACCGACCACATCGCCGATCTCGCGAAAGGATGCCCGACCATCGACCACCAGGCACGAAACAATATGTTGGTCAATATCATCGATAAGCAACGAAAAGCTCCTTAATAGGTGTTCCTGCGCACTCTATGGGCGGTAACCGGCCTCGCGGTAGGCGGATCGTTATGCAGCACGAGTATCAGACCTCAGCTTGACCTCGTGGAGCGTCGGTTGCGGGGGGTACTGGTACTGATGCTGGCCGGCCTCGCGCTATTGGCAGTGGCCGTTGTCAACGCCCCCGATGTTGATGGGACGGCATCGGCGGTGCCACCGGTTGACCCACCCATGGTGGGGGATTGCGCGCTTCCCAACCACGGCATACTCGACGCAGCCCGGGTCGACGGGGTCATACCCTTGGGGTAAGAGCGTGCCCCGGGAAACAACGATCGGAGATACCAAGTGGCGTCTGTGGGTTCAGTGGGACCGGTTGCCGTCGTCACCGGCGCGGGTTCGGGCATCGGGCAGGCAGCTGCGATCGCGCTGTCCGCGCAGGGCTACTACCTGGTGCTGGCCGGTCGAACCGCACAGACCCTGGCAACAGTCCAGCGCGAGTTGTCCGGTCCGGGGCAGGTGCTGGTATTGGATGTCGCGGCCCCCGCCGCCGCCGCCGCTGCCATCGCTGATCTTGCTGCCACACTGGGTCGGATCGATCTGCTGGTGAACAACGCCGGAACTTTCGGCCGTTCGACGCCGATCGAGGAAGTGTCGGAATCCGCCTGGCGTGACGTCATCGACACCAACCTCACCGGCGCATTCCTGTGCGCGCAGGCTGCGTTCATCGCGATGAAGAACCAGCGCCCACAGGGCGGACGGATCATCAATATCGGATCGGTCTCCGCGCACACCCCGCGTCCTCAGGCCATCGCCTACACGGCCAGCAAACACGCCATCACCGGGCTGACGAAGGCTCTGTCGCTGGAGGGCCGAGAATTTTCCATTGCCTGCGGTCAATTGGATATCGGCAATGCCGCAACGGCTTTGCTAACCGGCATCGGCGTCGGCGATCACGGTGCCTTGCAGGCCGACGGAAGTACTCGACCGGAGCCCACGATGGACGTCAGCGAGGTGGCCACCGCCATCGTGGCGATGGCCGCACTCCCACTGAGCACGAACATCGCCACCATGACGATCATGGCCACTGCCATGCCCTTCGTCGGGCGGGGTTAGCCGGCAGGGTCAGCGATAGTTGGTGAACTGCAGGGCAATGTCCAGATCGGAGCCCTTCAGCAACGCGATCACCTCCTGCAGGTCGTCACGCTTCTTGCCCGACACCCGCAACTGCTCACCCTGGATTTCGGCCTTCACACCCTTGGGACCTTCGTCGCGGATCTTCTTGGCGATTTGCTTGGCCTTGTCCGAAGCAATCCCCTCAACGATCTTGCCGGTGACCTTGAAGATCTTTCCCGACGACTGTGGCTCACCGATGTCGAGCGACTTCATCGAAA
This sequence comes from Mycobacteriales bacterium, assembly GCA_038242595.1. Classification (GTDB taxonomy): domain Bacteria; phylum Actinomycetota; class Actinomycetes; order Mycobacteriales; family Nakamurellaceae; genus Nakamurella. The sequence continues at coordinate 2,078 of JBBSRY010000377.1, read as the reverse complement.
TGCCCCGCTTGATCAACTTCTCCTTGAAGACGTCGATCGCCGCGGCGCACCGCTCTTCGGTGTCTGCGGTGATGGTCACCCCGTCCTCGCCGGCCCACGCAATCAACGCGTTCACCCCGCGGAAATCGAACCGCTGGGACAGCTCCTTCGCCGCCTGGTTGAGGGCGTTATCGGCCTCTTGGTGATCAACCTTGCTCACCACATCAAATGACGGATCCGCCATGCTGTCGCCTCCTTCTTCTATTCCTGCGTTTGGTGTGCTTCCGCATTCCGTCTCGCAGGTCGCTGTCTGTCCATTGTTCACGTCAGACCGGCCTGGAGCATCATCAGCGCTACTGACCAGCGGATTGGGATACTGCGTTGTCGAGCTAGTACTATTTCCCACGAGCGTCGTGCACCGGGTGAACCGGTGCCGGCGATCTGGCAGGTTGCCCGAGTGGCCAAAGGGAGCTGACTGTAAATCAGCCGCGCAAGCTACGGGAGTTCGAATCTCTCACCTGCCACCAGAACACCCGTCGACCACATTCGGTCGACGGGTGTTTTGCTCCCGACCTGGGGGCCGTCGTCGGCACGGACCGTGACCAGCACGCGCCGGTCCGCTCTGGCTGCCGCCGGTAACCGATCCCGGTGCCCTCCTGATTTGTCGAAAACCTCATCAGAGTGACGGCCTCCACCCTGATAGGTGAATCCGATCAGGTTGGGGGGCATTTCCCAGTTCCGGTGCAAGAAACTTCGCAAACTGCCGATACGCTCCGATTATGCGTGCGGCAACTTCGTGATCACCGCCCCGGAGCGTTCCGGATCGGTAATCGAGAAATCGGTGATGTGCATGATGCACATCACCGATTTTAGTGACTTCGCATGTGCGATCCAGCCCCTCGGTGGGCCGTCCAGCTCGGGACCGTCCAGCTCGGGACAGCCCAACTCGGGCGATACCTGTTGCTGCCGGCGGTGCGCGTCATGACCTGGCAGCTCTCGAGCCGTTCCGCCAAACCCGTGAGTTATCGCGACCCGGAGAAGGTCTTCCCCTTCACCGCGATGCTGGTGCTGCTGATCAGTGTGCCGCTGTGGATCTGGATCGTCGCGAGCCAGATAGATCCGCCTCACGGCGAGTTGGGCACCGGCCAGATTGTGCTCGGGGTCGCGCTGATGGTGGCGATCTTCATCTGGTGCGAGGTGGTGCCGGTGCGGGTGGAGGTCCGCAAAGAAACGCTGATGGTCAGCCTTTCGGAATTCCCGCTGGTCATCGGACTATTGATTCTGCCCTGGCAGTACATTCTGCTCACTCAGCTGATGGCCGGGATCGGGGTCTATGTCGTTCGGCGCGATGGTTGGCGGCACTCGACTCTGAACGTGGCGCTGATCGTTGCCGAAACTGGTGCTGCCCTTGGCGTGATGATTGTTGCCGGGAAGCTACTGAACGCCGCACCGACCGCGATCCTGCCGGTTGCCCTTGGCGTGCTCACCGGAGCGATGGCCAGCGCGTTGATCGTGGGAGTCGCCTACCAACAGCTGGGCCCGGCAGAACCGCTGTTCAAAGTGCTCTCCAGGGCGGCCGGTGCTGCCAGTTTTGTCATTATTTTTGCTCTGGTCGAGCACGCGCTCTGGGCGGCCACCCCGAGCGGCCCGGTCGGACCGTTGTTGGCATTGGCGTTGGTCGGCGGTGTCATCTTCATTTACCTCATCTTCCGGTCGATGATGAGTCGGCACTCGGATCTGAACCAGATGTACACCTTCATCCGGGCCGTCGGCGTCACCCAGGCCGATAACACCCGGTGGCCGGAAATGATGGAGATGGTACGAGCGCAGAACAACGCCTCCCGTGCCGTCCTGTATATCGAGAGCAGATTCGAATCCCAAGACCCGGTGGCTGACATGTACTTTGCGCTCGCGGTGGACACCGATGGCGAACTGGAGGTGCCGTCCATCCCAGCCCTGGACCACCTGCTGCAGATGGCCAACTCGACCGGGGTGGTACGGGTCAGCGCGGACCGCAACAGCAGCCCCGCCATTTTGACGGCGCTCAAACAGCGCGGGGCCACTGATGTGATGATCGTTGCGTTGCGGACCAACGATCG
>JBBSRY010000376.1:0-3645 GCA_038242595.1 Mycobacteriales bacterium | reverse complement strand
GGGCCTCCTCACATGGGGTGAGCGACGGGACTCGAACCCGCGACCACCGGCACCACAAGCCAGTGCTCTACCAGCTGAGCTACGCCCACCATGGTTCCTACTCGCGCACCCTTGCGGGTAACGCAGAGATCATCTTAACCGATCATCAGGAGTGCTTTTCACCAGTTGACTTGCCGTCGCGTTCCAGCAGTTCGGTCGCAACCGCTTGCGCCTGCTCACTACTCGGCCCGGGAGCGGCAACAAATGCGGTACGGCGGTAATAGGCCAGCTCACGGATCGATTCCTCGATATCGGCCAATGCTCGGTGCGCCATGCCCTTGGCCGGCTGCGCGAAGTAGATCCGCGGGTACCAGCGACGGCACAGCTCCTTGATCGAGGACACGTCGATCATCCGGTAATGCAGGTATTCGTCCAGCTCGGCCATATCGCGGGAAATGAAGCCACGGTCGGTGCCGATGGAGTTTCCGGCCAGCGGCGCTGTTTTGGGATCCGGCACATGCTCACGGATGTAGGCGAGCACCAGTTCCTCGGCCTCTCGCATGGTGACCGTTGACACTCTGACCTCTTCGGTCAAGCCGGACGCGGTATGCATCGCCACCACCACCTCGGGCATATTGGCCAACGCGTCGTCGTCGGCGTGGATGACCACGTCGACACCTTGGCCGAGAATATTGAGGTCACCATCGGTGACCAAGGCGGCGATCTCGATCAGGGCGTCCTTTTTCAGGTCCAACCCGGTCATTTCGCAGTCGATCCACACCAGTCTGTCGTTCACCGCTAGAACCTTAGCCCTACCGAGAGCACGGTGATCCATGAGTCATGGCTACTCGGTGTCCCTGGGTAGTGTGCCTTCCACAAGCAGACGTGTGACGTGCTCGAACAGTCGGCCGGAGGCAAGCTGTCAGAGCGCGACGAGCGAAGGACATCAATGACGAATCCACCGGTGCTCTCGGCAGCCGCGGCCCAGATCAGCTCCCGGATCGCGAGCGGTTACGCCACAGACTCGCCCACCATCACCCTCGGCAGCGTGGTGGTGGGACCCGAAGTGAACCCGAACGCGCTGGTCCGGATCCCATTGGCGATGTTGAACCGCCACGGCTTGGTGGCCGGGGCAACCGGTACCGGGAAGACGAAAACTCTGCAGCTGATCGCTGAGCAACTCAGTGCGGCCGGAGTGCCGGTGCTGATGCCGGATATCAAGTCAGACCTGTCCGGGTTGGCGGCCGCGGGTATTCCCAGCGAGCGGGTGCGCAGCCGCTCAGCCGATACCGGTGATGATTGGGAACCTGCGTCATTTCCGGTCGAGTTCCTCTGCCTGGCCGGTCAGGGCGATTCTGTCCCGGTCCGAGCGACGATCGATTCATTCGGGCCGATCTTGCTGTCCAAAGTTCTGGACCTCAACGCCACCCAGGAGTCCACACTCGGCCTGATCTTTCACTGGGCCGATCAGAAAACCCTGCCACTGCTCGATATCAAGGACTTGCGCGCCGTCATCTCGCATTTGACCTCGACCGAGGGAAAGACCGATCTCAAAGAACTCGGCGGCGTGTCCAAATCGACCGCCGGTGTCATCCTGCGGGCCATCACGAACCTCGAGGCCGATGGTGGCGATGCCTTCTTCGGTGAACCTCAACTGGAGGTGCAGGACCTGCTCAGAGTGGTGGACGGCAAGGGCATCATCAGTTTGCTCAACTCCACCGGCCTGCAGTCCAGGCCGGCGATGTTCTCCACCTTTCTGATGTGGTTGCTCTCGGAGTTGTTCGAGGAATTGCCCGAGGTGGGGGATTTGGACAAACCGAAGTTGGTGTTTCTTTTTGACGAGGCACACCTGCTGTTCGCCGATGCCTCCAAGGCGTTCCTGACGGCGGTGGCCCAAACGGTCAAGCTGATCAGGTCGAAGGGGGTCGGGGTGTTCTTCTGCACCCAACTGCCGACCGATGTGCCGGGCCCGATCCTTTCGCAACTCGGCGCCAGGATCCAACACGCATTGAGGGCGTTCACGCCGCAGGATCAAGAAGCGTTGGCCGCGACCGTCAAGACCTACCCGATCAGCAAGGACTACGACCTTTCCACGGCGCTGACCAGTCTGGGGACGGGGGAGGCCATGGTCACGGTGTTGAGCGAATCCGGCGCTCCGACCCCAGTGGCCTGGACGAGGGTGCGGGCGCCACGCTCATTGATGGCGCCGGCTCCCAGCGAGGTGGTGGCTGCGGTGTTGACCGCCTCATCGCTCACGCCCAAATATGAGGTCGCGCTCGATCGGGAGTCTGCCTACGAGATGCTGACCGGCCGCCTGGCGCCGGCGCCCGGTGCGGGCTTTCCCACCTCAACTACCCGGGCCACCCCGGAACCGCCGACGCTGCAACCACTTCCAGACCCGGTCTGGCCAGATCAACCAAGTGATGTGTCTCCTTACCCGGTACCCACCAGTGAAAGCGGCGATGGCGGATTTCTCTCGGACCTGACAGGTAGCCCAGCGATGAACTCCTTCTGGAAATCGTTGGGAACATCGCTCGGAGGCGCGCTCGGCCGATCCATCACCGGCACTCGACGCCGGCGTCGGTAGACCCGCCACATCATGGACAGGTAGCGGGACGGCAGGAACTTTATCTCAATGGGAGCATTGCTCTGGTGGGGTCACCGCCGGGTGAGAGGGAGTTCAAGATGGATATGGCGTTCTGGATAGTGGTGGTCGTCGTCATTGTGATCGGCGGCCTCTACCTGCTGCGTTCGCGTGGCGCGACGCAAGCCCGATCAAAGGAAAGTATCGACGATGCGGCAGCCGAGGCACGTCGTTGGGTCGAGCGACTGGGTGGTCAGGTGTATTCCCTTGACACCTTGGGCAATGCCGCTGCGGCCCAGGCGGTGGCCGATGCGTCGGAAAGATTCACCGCGGCCGGCTCGCAGGTGGAGCAGGCAAAGACCGTGCGGCAGTATCGATTGGCCCAACAGAGCGCCTACGAGGGTCTGTACTACATCAGTGCAGCGCGGACCACCCTTGGTCTTGACCCCGGGCCGGCGTTGCCACCGATCCCCGGCCAACAGCAGGCCGGCGCTGTCACCGAAGGTCGTGAGGTCTGCGTTGCGGGTCACGATTACCGGGCAGCCCCGGTCGCTGGTGATGACACCAGGCACTACTACCCGGGTGGCATGGTTGCCGGACGTCCAGTGCCGCGTGGTTGGTATTCCGAACCGTGGTGGCGTCCCGCTCTGGTCGCCGGCGCCTGGGGTGTCGGGGCCTATCTGGTCGCCGGTGCGATGTTCAGTGGAATGGCCGGCACCGGCTATGACGCCGGGTACCAGGATGGCGCCGGGGCTGATGGCTCCGGTGAGGGGGGTGATGCCAGTGGGTATGACGGCGGTGACTTCGACAGCGGGGGTGATGGCGGTGACTTCGATGGCGGGTTCGACGGCGGCGGCTCGGACAGCGGGTTCGATGGTGGCGGGTTCGACGGTGGGTTTGACGGTGGGGGGTTTGATGGCGGCTTCGATTTCTGAGCCCGCGGGCATTGACCGGCGCTGAGGATCTCGAAAGTGTCTGCGGGGCATGCGCACTTCGCGGTGGCGGATGGACCATTGCGCTGCGTAGTGCGTCGCGTCATCGATTATGCGATGCCCGCGCTACCGGGAGGTGTCCATCAGGGG
>JBBSRY010000375.1:0-3660 GCA_038242595.1 Mycobacteriales bacterium | reverse complement strand
TGGCCGTGGGCCAATTCGGACCAGAACATCCCGGCCGTCCACGGCGAATCAGTCGGAAACAACTGTCCCTCGAGCGCAACCAATTGCTCGATGTCCCACCACCGCAATGGCTGTAACTCAATTCTGTGCATCAGAATTGTCGCCTGCCCAGTACCGATTTGCGGGTCTTCGACGGCTCGACGGCGTCCGGGCGACGCAGGTACAGCGGTGTCAGTGGGGCGGGCGTCCGACTACTCAGTATCTCTGGGGCAGCCGATTCGATTAGTCCCAGGCCGAGGTCGGTTACCAGCTCGCGGACCGGCATCGCGAGGTAGTCGATCACCAGATTAGCCCCGGCGCCGACCAGGTACTCGACGCGTAGATCATTCGCTGCGAGCGATTTGGTCAATGCTGCTGGGCTCACAGCCGTGGGGCCGAAAACAGGATGAAGCCCTTCGAATGCGGTGACGAAAACTTCTTTCCGTCGGGCGTCGGTAACGACCAAGTAGGTAGCCACGGCCGGCTCGTGGCCCGCGCCCTCGACCTCAACGCGGCGTGCCGCTGCCGACCGGGCCGTCGCTGCCGACCGGGCTGCCGCAGCCAGCCCCTGATGCGACGGCACCGGGTACACCGGAACGCCAAGGCCGTCGCCCAATGCAGCCGCGGTAGAAATTCCCACTCGAAGGCCGGTGAATGGTCCCGGCCCGACTCCCACCACGACGGCGTCCAGCTCCGGCAGCCGACGTCCGGCCCGGGCCAGCGTGGCCTGCGTCAACGGCATGAGTTGCTCGGCATGGGCAAAGGCGTTATCGAATTCGGCATGAGCCAGCGGCGTCACAATTGGGCCGGGATTAACCGTTGCCAGAGTCACCGTGATCAGCGGGGTTGAGGTATCCAGAGCAAGCACAAGCACCCTGTGATCCTACGACGCTCCACCACCGGCTCCTGCCGTCAGCGACCGCTCTCCAAATGGCCCCCGACAACCTGTCTCGCCCGGTGGTCGAGGGCTGGCCGTAAGCTCTGCAGCGTCGGCCCTGCTGAGGCCATGGATCAGTGACCGTCCACACAGGGGAAACGATGGCGAACCAAGCAACACTGGCCGATGTTGCGCTGTTGGCCGGCGTTTCCCTGGCGACCGCGAGTAGAGCGTTGGGAACCGGCCACGGCCGTACCGTCGGCGCCGATCTACGGGCTCGAGTGCGGGCCGCCGCGGCCGAGTTGAACTACTCCCCCAACGCCCATGCGCAGGCGATGCGCGGCGCCAGCTCGACCATTGGCCTGATCGTGCACGACATCCTCGACCCATTTGCCACCAGCATTGCCTCCGGGGTGCTGGAGGCCGCTCGCGATCGCAACCTGCTGGTCAGCATTGCCGCCACCGGAACGGATCCGGATACCGAGGTGCAACTGGTCGAATCATTGCGTCGCCAACGGGCTTCGGCGGTAATCCTGGTCGGGTCGCGGTTCGCCGATTCGGCGGCGCAAAGATGGCTGGCCGAGGAAGCGGCTGCCATCCGGGCATCAGGCGGACAGGTTGTCGTGGTCGGTCAGGATCAGCTCAACACCCCGGCCATTGTGATTGACAATGCCGAGGGCGCCGAACATCTGGCCAAAGTGCTGTGGTCCCAAGGGTACCGGCGCTTCGCCGTGCTGGCCGGCCCCGAATTCCTGTTGACGTCAGAAGAACGGTTAGCCGGCTTTCGTCAGGGGTTGGCCTCCGTGGGTTATCCATTGCCGGATGAGAATGTGATCGGAAGCGCGATGACTCGCGACGGCGGTCACACCGCAATGACCGAGCTGTTGGACCGCGAGATCGATGTGGATTGTGTCTTTGCGGTCAATGACGTGATGGCCGTCGGGGCGATGGCCGCCCTTCGGGACCTGCGCCTATCGGTGCCGAAGGACATGGGTATGGCCGGGTTCGGCGACATTGCGGCGCTTCGCGATATCGAACCCGCTCTGACCACCGTTCGATTGCCGCTTGTTGCAATCGGTCGCCAAGCATTGGGATTGGCCCTGGTCAGTCCCGTCATACATAGTTACTCCACGGAAGCTGACGGCGACAGCTCCGCGTTCGAGACGATGGGCGACGCAACGGTCTTCCCGGTATGTGGCGAGGTGGTGGTGCGTGCAAGCACACCAGCACGAATTCCATCGGATTGACCGATCTTGTTGCCGCACTACCTCGGCGCCACTATTTCGGCGCCGCGTACCCCGTCAACACGATTGCGCCACCCCGATCGCGGCCGCATAACCATCAGCGCCGCCATTCCGGCGCCGCGTCCACCAGCGAGTAGCCACCTACGCTAGGTCCGCATGATTGCCACCACCTCGTGTACGCGGTTTCGTCGCGGTTTTCGATCGGAGTCGATCCACCTGGGTGGAATCAGCTCCGGCTTACCGTCATCGGCGTTCATCCGAATCTTCCAGACATTCCGGTGGATCTCCCGATGATGAAAGCCACACAGCAGCACGCCATTGTCGAAACTCGTCCGGCCGAAATCGCGCGTCCAATACTCGACATGATGCACATCGCACCAGGCCGGCGGCGCGGTGCAGTCGGCCCAGACACAACCCTTGTCCCGCAACGTGATCGCCTGCCGGATCGGGGCACTGAAGGTCCGGGTCGAACGCCCGATATCCAACACCTCACCCTTGCTACCGAGCACTGCCGGCACGATTGCGGCGTCGCAGGCGAGCATTCGGGCAACTTCGGCCGGCAGTGTCCAACCGGTGTCCAACTGGGAACTTGTGACCTGGCCGGTGAGTGCGTCGTAGTTCATCACCACGGTGATGTGCGGCCTTTCCCCGCCATGACTCGGCGCGGCCCCGTTGTTCAGAAATAACTTCAGCATTTGAGCGAAGGCCTGGGCGTGACGCTGCGCCGTCGACCGAAGATCTTTACCTCCATCCACCGCCGGTCTGGGCGCGAACAGATTGTCAATGGCCTTGCGGAACATGGCAATGTCCAGATCGTCGAACCTGCCTTTGAAACCCGTCATTCCGGTGCTGGGATTTCGGGCACTGAAGATCAGTTCCGACTTCTCCGATCCGGATCGGTCGTCAAGGGCGCCATCCGGATCGATAGCGTTCAGCAGGTGCTCGGCGATCTTGGCCAGCTGACCGGGATCACAGCGGGTGGCGTGGTCGACCAGTCGGGATTCGACAGCGGTCCGAGTGGGTTCGTCGACCAGCGGTGGAATCTTCTTCATCGTGGCGATGATGATTCGGACGTGTTCGGCGTTGATAGTTCCGACATCTACTGCGGCGCCAAGGATAGGCAGCGGGGCCGGGCCCTTCTGCCCACTGGGCAACACCTGTTCCAAAGTCTCCTCGGCCGGCACCGCACCCGGCCGAGTGCGGTGCCGGCCGAGATGTTCAGGACCGAACGCAGTAACGCCTGGGTGGAGGAGTGTGAATGTTTCGCAGCGAGCTTTTGGGTGTCGACTTCGCCCGCCCAACGAACCTGGACGGCGAGAACAGACCTCTCCAATTGGTCGATGTGCTGGCCCAGCCTGAGCAGATCGTCGCCGCTGATCTTCCAGAAGCAACCAGTCTTCAGACGCGCCAGGGCGTCGGCGCAGGACTTGATCAGTTCGGCAGCTTCCGCCAGCGATGCAAACCCTTGTTCCCCCATGCGAAAACAGTACGGCGAGGCACCGACAAACAGTCTGGCCTGCG
>JBBSRY010000374.1:0-3662 GCA_038242595.1 Mycobacteriales bacterium | reverse complement strand
TACTTCCGTTGCAGGGGTGCGGGCCGGCAATGCCATCGCAGTGCGGTGGACAGCTTCTGGTGGCCGCGAATCCTTTGCGGTGGCAGTGGAGTCCCGTTCTGCCGATGACGCCGAGGTTGCTGCTGAGATCGCCAAGGCAGTCCGGTCGGCAGTCCCGACGGCAATTGGCGCTCGGCCGGCCGAGGTACGGGTGCTGCCGGTGGGTTCCATTCCGAAAACCCCGTCCGGCAAGCTCCGCCGCTCCGCAGCCATCGCTCTGATCACCTGACCCCGCTAGCTGGTCGAGCGGAGTCCAGACCCCGCTTCCGCACCATGAATCCCCGCAACTGACGCACCCACCACGACCACTTCGCCGGGTGTGCCGGCGGCTCGCCTACCCCCACCGCCGTGCGATCCAGCAGATCCTCGATCAGCGCATCATGCAGCCACCGGATCGCCAGTGGCCAAAAGATCCGCGTCGAACCCATGGTGCGGCCAGTAAGTTCGTGCCGCAGGACTGAACCAGTCGCACTCGGTTGCACCGAAAATGTATGACTGCCAACGAGTCCCATGGACGGGGCGAACCGACAGGTGATCTGCCGGCCCGGCTGGTACCGCGCGACGAAATAGCGAATCGGTCCGTGCCCGCCGTTTGCGCCGGCCGCCAACGGACGGTCAAATTTTAGAAGTGGCCATCCTGTCGGCCATAGCGGGCTGTCGGGGTCGGCAATGCGATCGAGCAAGGAACCAAGGAGTTCCGGTTGACAGCCAAACTCGCGGGAGTGAATGTTGGTAATCAGCGCGATATCTCCATACGGTAGCGAATAGTATTTTCCGTACGCTAGCGTATGGTCCATGTCGGGACAAGGGCGACCTCGGTTGAGTCGTGAGGATTGGACGGCGATGGCCCTGGTGATGTTGGCCGAGGGTGGGCTCGCCGCCCTCGCCATCGAACCGATCGCGAGCAGACTTGGCGCTACCAAGGGTAGTGGTTACTGGCATTTTGCCAACCGGGCAGCGTTGGTCGATGCGACGCTGCAGCGCTGGGAGGGTCACACCGAAGAGATCATTGAGCGGCTGGAAATACATGCCGATCCCCTGATCCGTCTGCGCGAGCTCTTCACTTCGGTCACAGACCCACAGGGCCCGCATGCGGTGGAGCTGGCCCTCCTGGCCTGCGTGGATGACCCGGCGGTGGCGCCGGTCGTGCAACGGGTGACCAAACGACGCGTGGACTACGTGCGAAAGCTGTTCCTAGACCTGGATTTCGAGCCGATCGAAGCCGCGCAGCGAGCCACCATGGCCTACGCGATTTACCTTGGTCACACCCAACTCGCCAGGACTAGGGCCAGCGCAATTCCAGCGGAAATGGTTCTGGTCGCCTATCTGGATTCGATCCTGGCTCGCCTGTTGAGTCGTTGATTCGGCCGATCGTTGATTTTGACAGAACTCAGTGCAGGCGGTTCTGCGCGTCCACCAGACCGAGTTCCAGCAGCAAGCCCACCGCGTCGACGGTGTATTCCAGTTCCAGCGCAAGCTCTTTGCGCTCGGCTGCGGAGAAATCTTTCAGCACGTAGTCAGCCGGATCCTGTCGGCCCGGCGGACGGCCGACGCCGAATCGAACACGTGCGTAGTCCTTGGTACCGAGGCTGCCCGAGATCGACTTCAAGCCGTTGTGACCGCCTTCACCACCGCCGGCCTTCAACCGGATCGTGCCGAAAGGCAGATCCAGCTCGTCGTGGATGACGACCACATCGGTCGGATCGATCTTGAAGAACCGGGACAATCCGGCAGTGGCGCCGCCCGAAAGGTTCATGTAGGAGCGAGGTTTGGCTATTACCAGGCGAGTGTTTCCCAGCCGACCTTCACAAATATCGGCGCCGGCCTTGTGCGACTTGAACTTCCCGCCGATCTTGGCCGCCAGCAGGTCGACGGCCATCGCTCCGACATTGTGTCTGTTGCCGGCGTATCCTGGGCCCGGGTTGCCCAGACCGACAATCAGCGCAAGTTCTTGTGGCATCGGTATTTCCTCAACTAGTAAACAAACGGGGTGTGCCCGGCCCGAAGGCCGAGGCACACCCCGTATGTCAGCTCGATTCAGCTCAGCGGAGCGATCAGCTTTCTTCTTCCGGCTCTTCCGGTGTCGCCAGAGCAGCGTCGGAGTCGCCTTCCATCTCCTCAGCGCTCGGGGCGGTCTGCACGGCAACCACGAGGGCCTCGGCGTCACCGGCAAGAACGGCGCCGGACGGCAATTCGATCTGCCCGGCCAGGATCTGCGATCCGGCTTCCAGACCTTCGATGGAAACTTCGATGCTGTCCGGGATGTTCAGCGCCTCGACCTCGATGGACAGGGTGGTCTGGTCGGTCAGTACCAGGGTGCCGGGGCCGGCTTCACCGGTGATGTTCACCGAGATGTCGACGATGACCTTCTCCCCCTTGCGGATCAGGATGAGGTCGACGTGCTCGACGTAATCGCGCAGCGGGTGACGAACGACTGACTTCGGGAGCGCCAATTCGTCGCCGCCGTCGATGCCCAGGGTCATGACGGTGTTGGCGCCACCCTTGATCGCGCGGGAGAACTCGCGGGCGTTCAGGGCGAAGTGGCGCGGCTCGCTGCCGTGGCCGTACAGCACGGCCGGAATCTTGCCTTCGGCGCGGGTGCGACGGGATGCGCCCTTGCCGAATTCGGTGCGAACTTCAGCGGTGAGACGGGTTTCGGACACGGTAACTCCTAGGAATATGGCAGTGACTACTCGGGTGGCGATCTGGAAGTGCTCTACCTCGGCAAATAACAGCGAAGGGAGCTAACCCACCCTGTCGATAACGGCTGATCCACTGACCAGCCCTCGCCGAGGCAACCTTGCAAGACTACCGGCACGGCGCCGAAGAGACAAAATGCACCAATTCAGCCGAAGAGACAAAATGCACCAATTCAACAGCGCCTTGTTCGCCGCCGTCACCTCTCGCGTACGAGCGGTCGGGATAGGCTCACATTCCACAACATGGATAACTCAGGGGCGGGCGGTTGGTGGTGAACGCGGATCCGGCATTGGTCCTGGATCGAACCAGTTCCGTTCCGGTGTATCTGCAAATTGCCCATCACATCCAGGGTCAAATCGCCAATGCCACGTTGAAGCCCGGGGAGCGGATCGACACCGAGGTGGTGTTGGCCAAGCGTCTGGGACTCTCCCGCCCGACGGTGGCCCGCGCGATCAACGTGCTGGTTGACAAAGGATTGTTGTTGCGCCGCCGAGGGTTTGGAACCGAGGTCAGCAATTCGGTGGACCATCGGCGGGTCGAGCTCACCAGCCTGTACGAGGATTTGGTCCGCAACGGCCGGCACCCACGAACCGAGGTGCTCACCATCCAGCGTCAGGTGCGAAACCCGAAAGCGGCAGGTCTCTTGGGCCTGGATCCGCAGGCGCCGGTGGTTCATTTGAAGAGATTGCGACTGGCCGCCGACCAGCCGATCGCGGTGATGGACAACTGGCTCCCGCAGCGTTTTGCCGATATCAACGAGGCCGAGCTCACCGCGGATGGTCTTTACGGCGTGCTTCGCGGGCGCGGCGCGGGTCCGGAGTTGGCCCGTCAACAGATCGGGGCCAAGGCTGCCGGAGTTGAGGAGGCCAGACTTCTGCAGGTCCGGCGGGGGACGCCGTTGATGACGATGGCGAGCCAGGCCG
>JBBSRY010000373.1:0-3666 GCA_038242595.1 Mycobacteriales bacterium | reverse complement strand
CGCCGGTCTGATCCGCCCCATTCGGGTGGATGACGACAGCGGCAACCTCTCCCGGGTGCACGCCGAAATTCGCCTCGAGGGCTGGGATGTCGTACTCGTTGACCGCGGTAGCGCCAATGGCACGTACGTCGCCGGACCCGGCCAACAGGGTTGGAGCAGGCTTGCACCCCTGCAGCCGTTTGTCCTTGCACCCGGCACCCAGGGTCGCACCGGACGACGGATGTTCACCTTCGAATCCTCGCAGGCTCGTCTGTAGCCATCGCCCATCGGATCTGCACACTGGCCATGCCCACCAAATCTTGGTGGCCAGGGCCCGTGTGTTCGGCCGGCTGATGGTCTCAGGTGCTGACCGTGCCCTCGGCCTGGGCCGGAATCAGCTTGCCGAGTTGGTCGGCCAAGTCGGTCACCCGGTCGTCGGCACCGGCCGTTACCGCCAAAATCGGAGCTGCAAGTCGTTGTTTGAAGGGCGCAGCGCTTGGATGCAAAACAAGGGCCGGTCGCTCGTCGCCGAAAAGTCGTTCCACCACTTCCACCTTCATTCCGTGGCTCTGCAGCCCGGTGAGGGCAGTTGAGTAGCGTTTGACGGCTCTGGCCCCCTCCGCCGCGTGCACCAGCAGACCGGAGCCACGGCCCAAGGCGGCCCAGGCGGCCATCACCAATGCGGTCCGCCCACTGTCACTGCCGTCCACCACCGCCAGCACCGGTCTGGTGGGATCGGCCAGGGTGGCCGTGCCATCCTCGGCCAGTCGCGCCACCAGCACCGAGAATCGCTGCTCGTCGGACGGGATGAAGCCCCCGGCCGGCAGCTCGGACCATTCGGAATCAATGACAATCACATCGGCCTCGACCACTTCTGCCTGATTCAGTAGATCGGCCCACGGATCGTTGCTGAATCTGCAGAGCACGCTCACCGTGGCATCGCCGATCGCCATCGAAGCGCCGAGCTTGTTCAGCTCGTCGACGGTGGCCGCCATCAGATTCAGATCAGGGGTCAGCCCGGCTCCGACCTCCAGCGGGGACTTTGATCGAGCCGTGGTGATGAGCCGATCCAGTACCAGCTGAGCGGGCCGGCCGCTGCCGAGCAGACTGGCACCAACCGCCGCCAGTCGAGCGGCCCTGGCCGGATCGTCGACCATCACCAAAACGCGATAGGAGTCGCAGATGCCAAGACTGGCCCGCTCGGCAATCGCGATATCGCGGGCGATGGCCCGGTCCGGGTAGACCCACTTGAGAAGCGGACCGGTCATCGCGGTGGTGATCAGCGCCATCAGCACCATCATGGTGAACAGCTCGTCGTCCAGCACCCCCAACTGTTTGCCGATGTTCAAGATGACCAACTCGGTAAGTCCGCGGGTGTTCATCAAAATGGACAGTGCACTGGCCTGCCGTCCGGGGACCTTGACCAGTTTGGCGCCGGCGTAGGCGCCGATGAATTTGCCACCGATCGCTACCACCAGGATCAGGCCGAGCTGCCAGAGACCGGAAGCGGTGATGCCGGCGACGTTGACCCCGAAACCGGTAACGACGAAGAACAGTGGCAGCAGCAGCAGGACGCTGACCTGCTCCAAACGCTCCAGAACCTCTCGGGTCAGATCCGCTGCATCGGCCCGCGGCATGATGGCGCCGAAAATGAAGGCGCCGAAAATCGAGTGAATTCCAATGATCTCGGTCAGATAGGAGGAGGCCAGCACACCGATCAGCACCACCGCGAGAATGTCCGGGGTCAGTCGTCCGGCTCGTCGGTACCAGCCGAGCATCTTCACCAGGAGCCGTCTGACAACCAGGAACATGAACGCGGCAAAGGCCGCTGTCAAGGCGACGATGCGGAGCACGTCACCCGGCCCATTGCCCTGGACCACCGCAACCACCAGCGCGAGCAGGGTCCAGGCGATGATGTCATCCACCGCGGCGCAGGCCAGCGCAATCGCACCGGTACTGGTGCGGTGCATGCCGCGGTCGGTCAGGATTCGGGCCAGCACCGGGAACGCGGTGATGGACATGGCCACGCCCATGAACAAGATGAGGCCGAGCAGCGGAACCGGGGAGCCATCGATCTGGTCATGGTGGTCGTGCAGCAGCAGGGCAAGAAGGGCGCCCAGTCCGAACGGAACAAGGATGGAGCAGAAGGAGATGGTGCCGGCAATCTTCTCCCGCCCACGGATAAAAGCCATGTCGAGTTCGAGACCGACGATGAACATGAACAGAATCAACCCGAGCTGGGCCAGAATATCCAGGTAGGGCAGTACCTCCGGCGGGAACAGCTTCGTCTCAAGATCGCCTGGCAGCAACCCCAGCAGACTGGGACCAAGGGAAAGACCGGCGACGATTTCGCCGACCACCGGCGGTTGGCCGACAGCGATTGCGATCCGTCCGAACACCCGGGCAAAAACGATGATGATGGCAATGTCGATAAATACCGTTGCCGCAATGTGCATGGTGAGGGCCTGTCCGCAAAAGTGAGCCACCTGAGCGCGGGAAGGTGGCGGCTGAATATGGTGAAACCGGGCGTCTGGTTCTTGATCAGATGCAATGATCGGCGGATATGATCAGCGCCGAATCGATCTCATGTTAGCGAGCGATTCGGGCCAATTGTGGAATTTAGGAGTACTCAATGGTGCTGCAAGATACACCTGCCAGGGCGCTTCCCGCGCTGGCCGATTTTCGTGTCGTCCGGGTGATCGGCGAGGGCAACCACGGCAAGTTCTATCTGGCCCATCCGCCGGTCCGGCTGGGTATCAACGACGAGTTCGTCGCGGTGAAGGTCTTCGCCGGGCAGTGTTCTGAAGATGCCTACCGTCGGGGAGCGCGGGAACTGCGGGCGTTCGCCTCGGTGGATTCCCCTTATCTGGCGACCGTGTACGACGCGGTGCTGGAAGACAACTTCCTCTACGCCATGGAGTACTTCCCGATGGGTTCGTTGGGCTCACCGGCGCGGCCGTTGGAACGCATGCAGGTACTGCAGGCAGTGGAACACGCCGCGCGCGCCGTCCACGCGTTGCATGAGGCAGGAATGGCGCATGGCGACATCAAACCGGGCAACGTGATGTTGCACGAGGGTGGTGGCAAGCTCTCCGATCTCGGCCTGGCGCGGGTGTTCACCACCGGGGCCGCGCTGACCGGAATGGCCCCGGAAACGTCCGTGGAGTACCTGGACCCCTCGATGCTCTCGGGTGAACCACCGTCGCGCGCCACCGATATTTGGGGGCTGGGGGCCACCTTGCACCGCGCCCTCACCGGTATCGGACTTTATGGGGAGCTGCCGGTAGGGCAGCCCCTGTTGGCCATCCGCCGGGTGCTCTCCACCCAGCCGGCACTCGCGCCGTCACTGCATCCGGCCGAAGCTGCCTTGGTGGCACTGTGCCTGGCCCCCACCGGTGAGCGTCCGCAAACCGCGGTGGAAGTGGCCGATCAGTTGGCGGCGATTCAAGCCAACTCCTGAAGTTAGAAGGAAGCCTTCTTCCACCATTGCTCGATGAGTTCCTTGGTGGTGTGATCGGCCCAGGTGGCTGCCAACAGGAACTGCTTGCGATCATCAGCGCTGAAATCGGTCAAGACCGAACCCGGTTTGACCGAATCATTGTCGCGATAGACCTTCCCCAGATCTTCGGCGCCCTCATCCCAGGTGGTGGTCTTGTCGTAGGTCTTGGTTCCCAGGAAGTCGTTCTT
>JBBSRY010000372.1:0-3668 GCA_038242595.1 Mycobacteriales bacterium | reverse complement strand
TGAGATCTGCCAATCTCGTCGAACGTGCTGCCACTGAACAAGATGTTCAACATGCATGATCGATGCGGCCGCAGGTCGGTTCCATCATGCGCGTCAACACCGGCGCAACCGACAGAATTTTTACGCTGAACACCCAACGAAATTCAAACCACTATGAGAGATAGTGGGGCGAGTCGGGCTCGAACCGACGACCTGGCAGGTTATGAGTCTGCTGCTCTGACCAACTGAGCTACCGCCCCGCCGAGCAGCCTACCGGCACCACGAGGTGATACTCAAAGCGGCCGGAGCTTGTGCCGGCCAGCCAGATTGCCCCAGCAATTTCCACCGACTCCCGACCCCTGGATCCCGTGTCCAGCAAGAATGAATCCACGTCCGGTATCTGAATGAAAATGTATCCTTTCGTGTTGGGGCGTTTGGTGGACAGGATCACATTTGACAGGCACAGTGGTGTCAGAGACCCCGCCTGGTGAAGTCCCGAAGATCATTTTCAACTCGAGTCGGCAGCTTTACCGACTCCTCCCTTCCTTCAGTCTTCGGCGCTAGCGCCACCCCCCAGCCCCGTCCTCCCTGCCGGGAGGGCGGGGCGAATTAGTGTGCTGGGTCGGTACTGGGCAGGCGAACTGTCAAGCTGGATAGATGAACAAATCTGAAGGTGCGGCCGGCACCCGGTTCCCTTGGAAAACAGGAGCCGCACTCGGTGTGGTGGCAACAGCCGGGCTGGAGCTTTATCGCAGCGCCGCGAACATTCTGAACTCACTCGGAGTGTCACGCTCGAAATTACAACGGACCAATCGGGCTTCACCACACTTTGATGGCGCCGCGTTTCACAACGTGCTGCTGAGCCACGTCTTGAGCCCGGACTCTTTCATCTCAGTGGGGACGGCGATGCTCCGGCGGGGGGCCATCGGGAAACCGAACAATCCCATCCCGCTGCGCCACGATACGGCGCCGACAACAGCGGCGGACCTGGCCGTCACCTGGTACGGCCACGCCAGCGCCCTGATTGAAATCGACGGACACTTCGTTCTGGCCGACCCGGTCTGGGGTAACCGGGTGTCACCTTCAACTTCGGTCGGACCGAAGCGATTGCATGCAGTTCCTGTTCCGTTGGAATCCCTTCCCAACCTCTCCGCCATCGTCATATCCCACGATCACTATGACCATCTAGATCTGCCGACCATCAAAACTCTCATTCAGACCCAGCAGGCACCATTTCTGGTGCCGATCGGGGTCGGTGCCCATCTGCGTCAATGGGGTGTTCCGGAGAATCGGATCGTTGAACTGGACTGGTCGGGTCAGCATGTTCTCGAGGATCTGACCCTGACTTGCACCGAAGCCAGACACTTCTCCGGCCGAGGCCTCACTCGCAACGACACTCTGTGGGCATCGTGGGCGTTGGCCGGACCGGTGCACCGGGTTTTCTTCGGTGGCGATACCGGGTACACCCCGGCATTCGCCGATATCGGCGCTCAGTACGGACCTTTCGATCTGACCTTGCTTCCGATCGGGGCCTACGACGAACGCTGGCCGGATATCCACCTGGATCCGGAGGAAGCGGTACAAGCACACCAGGATCTGCGCGGAAAAAATCTGCTGCCGATCCATTGGGCCACCTTCGACCTGGCGTTCCATCCATGGGCGGAACCGGTCCAACGCTTGTTGGCTGCAGCAGAGCCACTTCGGGTTGAACTTTTGATTCCGCAGCCGGGCCCGCGGATCCAGCCCGGTGAATCGGCCAAGCCCTGGTGGAACGCGGTCACCTGGAATTCACCGGACCCACATGGTCAGGGGCCGTCGGATCGAGCTGGTTCGACGGCCCCTGACGGATGCTAATCAGCTGACGAGTTCGGCATCCAAGGTGATGTCCACTCCGGTCAACGCCTTGCTGATCGGGCAACTGCTCTTGGCATCCTCGGCTGCCGCGGCGAAACCGGCAGCATCCAGATTTTCCACCTCACCGCGAACCTTCAGCTTGATACCGGTCAGCTTGAATCCGGCCGTATCCGGGCCGAGTCCAACCTCTGCGGTGACTTCCAGCGCAATCGGTGTCCCGCCCGCCTGCGCGATCAATGCCGACAGTTGCATTGCGTAGCAGGAAGAATGGGCTGCTGCGATCAGTTCCTCCGGGCTGGTGGTGCCGTCAGCGTCCTCGGCGGCACGTTTCGGAAACGACACATCGAAGGTACCGGCCTTCGAGCTACTCAACTCGATCTGGCCACCTCCGGTTTCCAGGGTTCCGTTCCAGGCTGTTCGAGCGGTACGTGTGGGCATGTGTCCTCTTTCCACTTCGCGGGGTAGACCGCGCACATTCAACTGCTATCCGCGGCGCCTTATTGGATCTGTGCCTCTGATGACCGAAAAGCAAGACGTCACTGCTGTGAAGCACAGACCTGTTCAACATACGAGACGCCACCGACAGTGCGGTGTGCGGTACCACCGCCCCCGGTGCACGATCATCGGGGGCAATCCATTGTCGGTGCGGTTTGCCATGCTCCTGCCATGACCGAAAACACACTGCGTTTGATTCGATCCGAGAATCCGGAATCGACGTCCCGTCCACCGGCTCCGACCGCGGGGCCCAAGGCTTCTGATGCCCTCGCTCTGGCCCGGTCGGTAGCGCAGGCATCCTGCTCGGAGCAACGAGCACACCTGATCTGCGCGGTGTGTGGAACCAGATCCGATGTGATCCTGTGTTCTTTTGCCTTTGCGCAGGTTCATCGTCGGGTGCCGCTGTGTCAAGAGCATCGACTACCGCTGTCCCAGATCGATGAGCTGACCAGAACGGGTTTGGAAAGACGACCGCGTTGGTCGGGTAAAGCCGGCCGGCGGGTTCTTCCTCCCACCCCGGCGAGCCGTGCTCGATTCCGCGATCCGGACCGGACCCGGCCAATGCCTACCGGCCCGGACGGGGCTACCGTCACTGTTCTGAAGGATCGCAACCGCTAACAGGAGACCACCAATGGTGCTTCGACCGATCAAGCAAGGGGAACAACCGCCGCCGAATTCGAGCTGCAGGGCCGCTGAGTTCGCAGCGGCGTATCCAGCCACTCAACACCGCACAGTCTTTCCTTTCCGCCGGATCCTCAGAGTCGGTCAGAAAAGAGGCTGACCCGGTTCAGCCAGAGATTCGGTCGGGCAATCGATCCTCGATGGCCCGTGCGGCTGTGCGCGGATCATCAGCTGCAAACATCACCCGATCGACCTCGATTTCTACCGGATCGCCGGCTCGATGGCGCATCACCACCACCGGAGTGTTCGAACGCAGTCGGATGACCATGTTGGTCGCTCCGACGCAGCTCAACGCCAGACCCAACGGCTCCACCTGCAGGGTCTTCTTGTAGTCCGCTCGCGCAACGGCTGCAACGCCCGTGATCGCGGCCAACGGCACCCGCACTTCGTGAGAGTGCGCAAACCGCAAAACCACCGCGTCCGGGCCGACGACATGTGGCCGGGTATTCACTGCGCAGATGAACCCGTATGTCCACACCAATCCGAGACACCAATTGTCGTGAGAACTACTTCGACCCACTTCCATGGAACCAGCAGGGCACCGGCCAAGATTTCCAACAGTGACAGGGCCACTGTCATCATCAACATCAGCCGCAGATCCTGGCCGTATCGAATCGGCGTCTGCTCTTTCGTGACCGCCGGCGCTCCGAGCCATCTTG
>JBBSRY010000371.1:0-3672 GCA_038242595.1 Mycobacteriales bacterium | reverse complement strand
TACGCCGTGGCCGATCACATGGATCCGCTCGGCGGCCGCCGGCAACAGCGCCGCCAACTCCGTTGCCACCACCGCTGTCGGCACCCCCAGGGCAGCGGCGGCGCGCGCCGCTCGACCGATGGCCTCCCGATGCCAGGTGACACCCCTGGGGGTGAGAGTCTGCGGATGAGTCCAGGGCACGGTGTCGTGCACCGTGACCACCTGCGGCTGATGTCGAGGCGGGGCCAACGGTGTGGTGGCGTGAATGCCGGCGCCGCGGGGCCACGGTGGCAGCCCCCGCTGCCAGAGCTGGGTGAGCACCCGGTGACCGACCGGCATCCGCACCGGTCGTGGTAACTGATCAGGTGTCGCCGCGCTCAGGTCACGGTGCCACGCAGTCACTCCCCGTACCTGCCAACCTGGCGGTGCCGTTTCTATCAACGCTTGCCAAATCTGCGCTGCATAGCGTCCGGTGCCACCAGGGACCGGTGCAAGACACTGCTCCACGATCACTGAAAGTGTTTTCACTAACGGACAACGACATTCTGGCAACCGATGAGCGGGTTACCGGTGCTCCCAATCGCGTAGGCACATACTCGATTGGAGCCCTTTCCCTGGGCAGCGACCGCGCCGGTGTAACCATGTTGGTTACCCGTTCCCGGATAGGCCCGGCCGACATCGGCTCGGGCGCCATTGGCACTGATCGAATATCCGGTGGTGCCACTGGGCCCACTGACGTAGACATGCACCTGGATGGCAGTTGTGGCCTGGTTGGGATCGATTGCCCAGCCTCGGACGCTGATGGAATTTCCCGAGGAGCTGACAGTGTCAAGCCGTCCGAAACTATCGGACACCGTTCGGCAGCCCAATAAAGTATTTCCACCCGGGACCACGGCAATAGCAAACGCACAGATCCTGTGTGTACCCGGAGTCCGCAGTGGCAGGGAAGCGGAGTACCCATGCTGATTCCCGGCGCCCGGATATGCTGCGCCGACATCTGCTCTGGTCTGATTGGCGGTGAACCCGGAGTAACCAACGGTACCGGCCGCGCTGGTGTCATAGAGATGGACCTGGGTTGCTCGACCGGGCGCCGCCGGATCGGCCGTCCATCCGGTCAATGTGGCTTGACCGTTCGCAATTTTGATGGAGTCAATAGTGCCGACCGGATTCCCGACCCGCACCCTCACACACCCGAGCAACGGATTGCCGTTGCCTTGACCTACGTTGATCCCATAGGCGCACACAGAGTGCAGTCCCCGCCCGCTGATCGGAATGTTTGCGTCGAATCCGTGCAGGTCACCGATGCCAGGATTGGCCCGACCCACATCCGGGCGGGAGGTGTTCGCGGTAATGATGGCGGTGGTGGTGGAACCATCAGGTTTCTTATCGTAGATATGGATTTGCAATGCGTCGGACATGCTGTCCGGGTCGTAAGCCCATCCGGTGACCCGAAGAGCCGGCCCCGGAACACTGGCCGAATCCAATCTGCCGATGGGCAGACTCGCCGTATCGGGATCTGATATTTGCAGGTAGGCGCTTCTGATGGTGCCACTGACCGTCTGCCGCAGCTGATCACCGGTAATTTGCCTCGCCCCCCTGGTTCCTTCGATTGTGGCGCTCACCACCGGCCCGCCCCAGTCGCCGTTCCCCGTTCTGGCGGTGATGCGGATGCGGGTAAAGGTGCCGATTCCCGGCCACCGCGATTCGAATTGGCTGACGCTGATGGTGCTCTTCCAGTTGGCGTAGGCCTGCGGCGGATTGGCCAGTGCTTCCCACGGATCCGGGCGAGCGAGCAGGTACGGTTCGTTGCCGCTGCCGGCCGTGGAGTGCCCGCCATTGGTGGAACCGAACTGGGCATTGATCGGGTCGCCGTTGTAGGTCCGGATCAGACCGGCGGTGGCCACCACCGCGTTATTGGTGTTGGTGGTGAGTCGCGAGACTCCGTTCAGTGTCGCCCCGCCGTAAACCTGGCAGGCCGCAGTATCGCAGATGTTGTACACCCCAGCACGTCTGGGCGTGATGACACTGACATAGGAGAACGTTCGAGCGGCCACCGCCTGGGATTGCAGGGCAGCCGGTAACCACGATGAAATAGATTCCCGGGGAACCACCGCTTGCACGTAGTTCTCCAGGTTGACCTCATTGATCGTCCTGGTGATGCCGTCCGCGGTATCCCGGAAGGCCTGGGTGGTGCCGCGGTATCCGATCCGATCACCGGACGGCAGAAACAATTCGACTGTGTCGGAGGCGGTTTCCCGGAAACTGATCGGGCCGACAAAACCGGCCGCAGCTGCCGCCAACGGCCCGGGTGAGCGCAATCCGGGCAGAATGCTTGCACTGTCGGCCGGATCAGATGCAGTTGTTCGACCGACAGTTGTTTCTGCCTCAGTGGTTTCGGCTTCAGTCGTGGTGGTAACCGCCGCATCGGGAGAGCTGCTTTCCGAAGAAGCTGCGACAGCGGCTGTCGGTTCCAGCACCTCGGATTCCGGGACCGTCGGCTCTGCATCTGTGGTGGCCGAAACAGATGCTGAATTCGTTATATCCACTCCCGGCCCGGACGGATCGGTAGTGGAATCCGACGCTGTCGACGATAGATCAGCGGTGGGCGGTGATTCAGAAGTGCGCGCCGACTCAGAAGTTTCGTTTTGGGCAGCTACGGTTGGGCCGACTTTCGCCGCCGCCGATCCCTGCCAACTTCCGCCGACTCTGAACTCGACCACGAAGGCGCCGGCACTGTAATAGGAGCGAACTCGATCGGTGCCGGTCGGGATCGGTACCACCGCCCCGGTAGCTTCATTTCTGACCTGTAATCCAGCAGTGCGAGAAACCTCGGTGACACCGTCGGTGTCACCGGAGATCCAGACCCGAAGCAGGGTGCCCGTGGACACGGCAGTTGCCTGCGTTCCGGGGTAATAGAAATCCAGAATCTCTTTCGATGTCTTGCCGATGCCCGCCGCCCCCTGTGCGCCGTACTGACTCATGCCCCGCCCATGGCCTTCGCCATGCCCACTGACCTGGAATACGCCGGAGGCCGGCCGATTGAACCAATCATCGGCGGCGGCTTCCCGGGCGGGTGCGAAAACAAGTCCGCTGACCAACACGGCCATTGCAGCAATTGCCGCAACTCCCAGCCGGGACTGCCGACGACGCATGAGGCGATGATCTGACACTGTGACTCCCAGAAGACAGTAGAACCGACGGACGGCGCGGCGCTCCTGGTCACATCGGCTATGAGCGGCGTCACCACAGGCGAACCTGGTCAGCGTAGAAGTAATACTCCGCTCATGGCAGCCCAACGTTTCCACAGCTGCGGCCTGGACCGTCACCAAGCGTCACATTGTGTTGATTGGCCGCACCAAACCTGCATCCAATGTGATTCACCCTTGGAAACCACAGCACAAATGGGTCAACACAGACTGGTCCTGGATAGTTCCTGTCTCTTTTGATCGGTTCGCCACCCGAACGGGCGAGCTTTGCCAAGCACCTGGTTCAACGGCTTTCTTGTTTCCGCCATGATGGGATGGTTCTCCCGAGCAGATCACCTCTGTCTCACTCCCCCGCCCTTACGCAAGGATCATCGAAACCATGTCGCAACAGATCACGGTGGTGGTAGTGACATTTCAGGGGCGCGAATTCATTCGGGAGTGCCTATCGTCCTTGACCGGCCAAACCGTGGAATGCCAGATCCTGGTG
>JBBSRY010000370.1:0-3675 GCA_038242595.1 Mycobacteriales bacterium | reverse complement strand
CTGAGGCGTCCGTTAATTTTGCGTAAAACGTTCCCGCGGGAACGCAAAGCGGCGGAATTGATGGTGCACCTTGCCGGCACCGCCCACCATTTCCACCCACCTGCGCCGGCCACCAGTGTTTTTCACGTTCCCGCGGGAACGCAGGCGGCCCCGAGCGCAAAAAAACTAGTTCAGCTCGGAGCCTTCCGGCAGCACCCCCCAGCGCATCAGCTGTTCGGTGAGGTCCTCCGGTGGCATGTCGTAGATAACCGCGAGTGACCGCAGATCCTCGGCACGGATGGTCAAGATCTTGCCGTTGTAGTCACCGCGTTGTGACTGAATGGCAGCCGCGTAGCGGGCCAGCGGGCCGGCCAGGTGCGTTGGGAGCTCGCCGAGACGCTGCAGATCGATCTTGAGTTTGGGCGTCGCCGGCCCGCGTCGGGTGGTCCTCGCGTCGGGCAGCAGCTCAGCGACGGGTACGCCGTAGAACTCGGCGAGTTCGGCCAGCTTGGCGACGGTGACGGCCCTGTCGCCACGCTCGTAGGAGCCCACGACGACGGCTTTCCACCGACCCTCGGATTTGGTTTCGATGCCATGCAGGCTCAAACCCTGCTGTGCGCGAATGGCGCGCAGCCTTGCACCTAGTGCGCGGGCATAATCTTGAGACATGGCGTTCCTTCGTCCGGTCGTCCAGCGCCGGCGAGAAGGTTCACTCGATCGACGCTACGAAAAGCCTGTAAATCTCTGTCAGTAACCATGATTACACAGAGTGCAGGTGAATCACTCCCTGTCATGTAAGAAAAGAACATTTTTGCTGGGTAGACTGATCCTGGAAAAACATCCTTTAAAGCCGTCCAGTGAGGCGGGAAAGGAGGTTAACTGGTGGCATCTTCACGCCCCCGGCCGGCCGAAAGCTCTGGTCCGACGTTCTCGGACCCATCCGTCTCACCCCCTTCCGGCGATCGCGAACAGTCCGACGCCCGGCAGCTGCTGAACCCGGCAGATATTTCCCGGGTCGTGGACCGGATCGCCCATCAGATCCTGGAACGCACCGGGGAATCGGCCGATCGCGGTGAGGTGGTCCTGATCGGTATCCCGACCCGCGGTTCGACCCTGGCCGCCAGACTGTCCGAGCGTCTCAACGCATTCACCGGGATCACCTTCGGGCTCGGGTCGCTGGATATCACGCTGTACCGGGACGACCTGCGCTCCAAGGCGCCACGGGCTTTGGAAGAAACCGTGATGCCAACCGGCGGTGTGCAGGGACGCACGGTGATCCTGGTCGACGATGTGCTCTATTCCGGACGTACGATCCGGGCCGCGTTGGACGCGCTTCGCGATTACGGCCGACCGGCGATCGTTCAGCTCGCCGTGCTGGTGGACCGCGGCCATCGAGAATTGCCCATTCGCGCGGATTACGTCGGCAAGAACATTCCCACCGCGGCCGGCGACTCGGTGGCGGTCAAACTCAGCGAAGTCGATGGTTATGACGCCGTGGAACTGCGAAGGACGCCATGACCGCAGCTGTCGCACCGACTCGCGGCGCCGGGGCGCAGGGCCTGTTGCCCCGCCACCTGCTCTCGGCCGGCGACCTGACCAAGGACGCCGCACTGCACATCCTGGACACCGCGGAGCGGATCAACCAGGCCATCTCCGGTCGCGAGGTTCGTAAACTCCCCACGCTGCGCGGGCGGACCGTGGTCAATCTGTTCTACGAGGATTCCACCCGCACCCGGATCTCCTTCGAACTTGCTGCCAAACGGCTCTCCGCCGATGTGATCAACTTTTCGGCCAAGGGTTCTTCGGTTTCCAAGGGCGAGTCGCTCAAGGACACCGCCTGGACCCTGCAGGCCATGGGCGCCGACGCGGTGGTCTGTCGGCATTCCTCCTCCGGTGCCCCCCACCGGCTCTCCACCTGGGTCGAAGGGGCCGTGATCAACGCCGGCGACGGCACGCACGAACATCCCACCCAGGCCTTGCTGGACTCGTTCACCTTGCGGCGTCATCTGGGCAAAATCGCCGGCAAACGGATTGTCATCGTCGGCGATGTCATCCATTCCCGGGTGGCCCGGTCCAATGTCCTGCTGCTGTCCACCCTGGGGGCGCAGGTCACGCTGGTGGCGCCGCCGACGCTGCTGCCGGTCGGCATCCGGTCCTGGCCGGTCGAGGTCGACTACGACCTGGACCGTGCATTGGTGGGAGCCGACGCCGTCATGATGCTGCGGGTGCAGCGCGAACGGATGGGCGGCGCCTTCTTCCCGACCGAGCGTGAGTACAGCCGGCAATACGGGCTCGACGATCGACGCCGCAAACTCATCGCCGGCCACGGCATCGTGATGCATCCGGGACCGATGGTCCGCGGGATGGAGATCACCCCGAGCGTCGCCGACGGGCCGGGATCGGTCATCGTCGAGCAGGTGGCCAACGGCGTCATCGTCCGGATGGCCGTGCTGTATCTGCTGCTCTCCGGCGAGGCAACCACGTGACAATGCCCCGCACCACCATGAGTAAAGGAACCCGCGAGTGAGCCCGCAATCCGCAGTCCTGATCACCGGGGCCCGCCCCTACGGTGAAGATGTCGCCGACCTGCTGCTGGCCGATGGCGTGATCGTCGCGATGGGATCCGAGGCGGTAAACCACCCGGCAGCTTCGCAAGCCGTCGTCATCGATGGCGCCGGTCTGATCGTGCTTCCCGGTTTCGTTGATCTGCACACGCACCTTCGGGAGCCAGGTCGAGAGGATGCCGAAACTGTCGAAACCGGTTCCGCCGCAGCGGCTCTCGGTGGGTACACGGCGGTCTTCGCGATGCCCAACACCGACCCGACCGCCGATACCGCAGGGGTGGTCGAACAAGTCCTGCGGCTCGGCCACGCCGTCGGATTGGTTGATGTGCAACCGATCGGCGCGGTCACCGTCGGACGCAGGGGCGAGCAACTGGCCGAATTGGCGGCGATGGCCAACTCCGCTGCCAGGGTGCGAGTGTTCTCCGACGACGGCGACTGCGTCTCCGACCCGCTGCTGATGCGGCGATCGCTGGAATACGTCAAGTCTTTCAACGGTGTCATTGCCCAGCACGCCCAGGAGCCACGTCTTACCGTAGGCGCCCAGATGCACGAGGGTGTCGTCTCGGCCCGACTCGGGATGACCGGTTGGCCGGCCGTCGCCGAAGAGGCAATCATCGCCCGCGATTGTTTGCTGGCCGATCATGTCGACTCCCGACTGCACATCTGCCACCTGTCCACCGCGGGATCTGTTTCCGTCGTCGCATCGGCGAAAGCCCGCGGCACCAGGGTGAGCGCCGAAGTCACCCCGCACCATCTGCTGCTCACCGATGAAACAGCCATCGGATATGACCCGGTTTTCAAGGTCAATCCGCCGCTGCGGACCAACTCCGACATCGCCGCACTCCGAGCAGCACTGGCCGACGGCACGATTGACATCGTGGCGACCGACCATGCGCCGCACGCCGCGCAGAACAAGGAATGCGAATGGGACCAGGCCAGCCCCGGAATGCTCGGTCTGCAGACAGCGTTGTCGATCGTGGCACTGACCATGGTCGGAACCGGGCTGCTGGATTGGCGCGGGGTGGCCAGGGTGATGTCGGAGGCGCCGGCCGCGATTGGCTCCCTGACCGACCACGGGCGCCCGCTGCAGGTGGGGGAGCCGGCAAATGTGACCCTGGTCAATCCGGCAGCG
>JBBSRY010000369.1:0-3675 GCA_038242595.1 Mycobacteriales bacterium | reverse complement strand
TGGCGATCGGCGCCGTCCTGGTGGTGTTTGCAGTGATCGCCCAGTGGTGGTTGCTGGCCGTCATTGCAGTGCTGGTGGCTGGTATTTGGTACTCGATGGCGGCCTGGACGGTCACCGTCGATGTGCGCGGTCTGCGCTATCGGTCGGTGCTGGGTTGGCCGTCCGGCAGTGTGGAACTGACCGAAATCGTGGAAGCCGGCGTGACGAGGGTGCGCCCGTTGCGGGAATTCGGCGGCTGGGGGATTCGGATGGGCGCCAACGGTCGCTCCGGGTTGGTCTTGCGGGCAGGCGAGGCGCTGGAAATTCGGACCGCCGACGGCGGTGCGACGGTGGTCACGGTCGATGACTCCGCGCAGGCGGCCGGCGTGCTCAACGCGCTCGTGGTCAGGTATCGACTAGGCGCCCCCTGAACTGGGGTGCGCAGACCGTCGGTATCTGCCAAACCCGGCGCGCAGACGTCCTGGTCCGGTGTATACCATCGGCCCCGTAAACTCCTAGAGGTGACCCTTCACCTCTACGACACCGCGACCAGGACGGTGCGTCCCTTCGAGCCGCTCATCCCCGGCAAGGTATCGATGTACGTCTGCGGCGCCACCGTCCAGGGCGTACCGCATATCGGTCACACCAGATCCAGCCTGGTCTTCGATGTGCTGAACCGCTGGTTGCGCCATTGCGGGTACGAGGTCAGCTACGTCCGCAATGTCACCGACATCGACGACAAGATCTTGACCAAAGCCGCCGATTCCGGTCGTCCCTGGTGGGAATGGGCGACCACGCACGAGCGCTCGTTCGCCGACGCCTATGCCACCCTGGGGTGCCTGCCGCCGTCGATCGAACCCCGTGCCACCGGCCACATCCCG
The DNA here is from genome assembly GCA_038242595.1 of Mycobacteriales bacterium. Taxonomy (GTDB): domain Bacteria; phylum Actinomycetota; class Actinomycetes; order Mycobacteriales; family Nakamurellaceae; genus Nakamurella. Next base: position 2,815 of record JBBSRY010000369.1, on the reverse strand, counting down.
CAGATGATCCAGATGATCGGGCTCCTCATCGACCGGGGCCACGCCTACGCGGCCGACGGCGATGCCTATTTTGCCGTCCGATCGCTGGACGACTACGGCAAACTTTCCGGCCAGCGTATGGACGAGATGGCGCAGGGCGAATCTCTGGGCTCCGGCAAGCGTGATGCAGCCGATTTCACTTTGTGGAAGGCGGCCAAACCCGGCGAACCGTTCTGGGATTCACCGTGGGGACCGGGACGGCCGGGCTGGCACATCGAGTGCTCGGCGATGGCGCGCACCTACCTCGGCGATCAATTCGATATTCACGGCGGCGGACTCGACCTGGTCTTTCCGCACCATGAAAACGAGCGGGCCCAGTCCAATGGTGTCGGTGACAAATTTGCCCGGTTCTGGTTGCACAACCACTGGGTGACGTTGGCCGGTGAGAAGATGTCGAAGTCATTGGGCAATACCGCCACCATCGGGTCCATCACCGCTTATACCAAACCAATCGCTCTGCGTTACTACTTGATCGGCGCGCACTACCGCTCGCCGATCGAGTACTCACCGAGTGCGCTGGCCGATGCGGTCACCGCCTTCGAGCGGATCGAAGGATTCCTGCGCCGCGCCGTCGATCGTTACGGAAGTATTGAGATCGGTGAATTGCCAACAGAATTCACCGTGGCGATGGACGATGATCTCGCGGTGCCGAGGGCATTGGCGGTGCTGCACGATCACGTCCGGCTCGGTAACTCGGCACTGGCTTCCGGGGAGGATGCCAGCACGCACGCGCAGGCGGTCCGCTCGATGCTGTCCGTCTTGGGGGTGGATCCACTGGATTCGCGGTGGGGTGTTGCCGGCGGCGCCGATGACGGGCTCCGGGTGGCCACGGATTGCCTGGTGCAGACTTTATTGGCGCAGCGCGCCCAAGCTCGAGCGGCAAAAGATTTTGCCACTTCCGATCAGATCCGAGACCGCTTGACGGCGGCCGGATTTGCGATCGAGGACGGACGGGATGGGGCCACTTGGTCCGTCGCCGCCGCCTCCGTTAATGAATAAACAAGAGAGAAGAAATAAAGATGGCCGGCAACTCACAGCGACGCGGTGCAATTCGTAAGGACGGCACCAAGAAGGGTGCCGTCGTCGGCACCGGAGGGCAGCAGCGACGTGGCGTCAAGGGCAAAGGCCCGACGCCCGCTGCCATCGAACGTCCGCATCACCCCGCCGCCAAGCGGGCTGCCGCGGCCGCCCGCCGGGACACCAAGAACCCGCAGCGGGCCGGGTCCGGCAACTCCCGTCCCACCCGAAGCAAAAGCGATCTGCCGGAAACCGTCGTTGGTCGCAACCCGGTGGTCGAGGCGTTGCGGGCCGGCGTCCCGGCCACCGCACTGTATGTGGCTCAAGGACTCTCGGCCGATGAGCGGGTGACCGAGGCAGTTCATGAGGCAGCCGGTCGCGGAATCGCGATCCTGGAAGTGGGCCGCGGCGAGCTGGATCGTTTGACCGGCAACGCGATTCACCAGGGTTTGGCTTTGAAGGTACCGCCCTACACCTACGCCCATCCGGATGAGCTGATGGCATTGGCTGTCGAATCCGGCGTGAAGCCGTTGCTGGTCGCGGTTGATGGTGTCACCGATCCACGCAACCTTGGCGCGATTGTGCGTTCGGCGGCAGCGTTCGGCGCGCACGGAGTGTTGATTCCGGAGCGGCGCAGCGCCGGTATGACGGCCTCGGCCTGGCGGACCTCCGCCGGTACGGCTGCGCGGATCCCGGTCGGACGCTGCACCAACCTGGTACGCACCTTGAAGGACTGGGCCAGCGGCGGCGCGATGATCGTCGGACTCGATGCCGACGGCAGCGTCACCACCGACAACTTCGATCTGGCAACGGGTCCGCTTGTACTGGTCGTTGGTTCGGAGGGGCGCGGACTGTCCCGGCTGACCGTCACCGTCTGTGATGCGACGATTTCGATCCCGATGGCTCGCAGTGTCGAATCACTGAACGCTTCGGTCGCGGCCGGTGTGGTGTTGGCCGAAGTTGCTCGCAGAAGGCGTGTTTCGTCCTAGTCCGTGGGGCCGGCGCAGGCGCGACCCTCGTAGTTACTCACGTCGAGCGCCGCCGCGCCTTTCGTCATTGATCAGCTCGAACGACGTCGACCAGGTCTGTGCACAATTTCAGGTTGTTCCCTTGGCCGTCTGCGATACGTGGGGCAGGATGCAGGAATGCTCCAGCGGAGGCGTGCGAACAGCGATCGAGGGTCGATAACTCCCTTGGTGTTAGGCATGACGCTGTGCTTGTTGGTGTTGGCGGCCGGAGTGATCGCGGCCGGGTCAGCATTTCTGGGTGGGCAGCGAGTGCAACGCATCTGTGACGGGGCGGCCAACGCGGCGGCAAATTCGGCCCCCAGTTCGATAGCCAGATCCGACCCATCCGTCACCGCTGCGGCGCTGAGCGCGGCTTATGGTTACGCGTCGATCCGCGGCAATGACATCACTATCTCGATCAACCTGATTGATGGCGTAGTCCGGGCCCGGTGTTCTGCCGACGTGCCGATCACCTTCGGCGGTGTCGTCGGATACCCGACGTTGAACCGAACCGTCGACTCGGTGGGAGAGCCGGAGTACACGGTCGGCTGACGGCGCTCTGCGCTGCACGGTCCGATCTGACCACACACTGCCTTCGGCACCACACCATTGTTGCAGTCGTTGTGGCTGGCTGAAGGCGGTGTGTGGTGCCGCCCCGCGATCTCACGGCTGGTGCGTCCCCGCGGTCTGCCGTGATAGCCGGAGGGCGGCCACGGCGAAGGTTCTCGCGTCGCTGGTGATTCCCCGTGTTT
>JBBSRY010000368.1:0-3678 GCA_038242595.1 Mycobacteriales bacterium | reverse complement strand
CCGGGTTGGGTTTCCTCGGAAGGCTGGAAGATGAACCGAACGCGGCCGGCCAACTCCGGGGCAGCATTCAGGGCCAGCACGGCGCCGAGCACCATGGCGGTGTGGGCGTCATGGCCGCAGGCGTGCGACACCCCATCGATGTTGGACGAAAACGGCAGGCCGGTCATCTCCGACAATGGCAGGGCATCGATATCGGCCCGCAGGGCGACGGTTCGCACACCCTGGCCGGCCGGTCCGACCTCGCCGACCAGACCGGTCCCACTGGGGAAAACCGTGCTCTTGATACCGGCTTCGGACAGCCGATCAGAGAGGAACTCAGTGGTGTGGTACTCAACATCGGAGAGCTCCGGGCTGGCGTGAATCTCCCGACGCCAGGTCAGCAACTGCGCCAGATTGTCGACGAGGAATTCGTCAAGCCAATCCGGGCCACGGCCCTTCCCCAGGTCGGGGATGCCGCCCGCCTCGACGACGTGCCTGCCCTTGGACTTAATCGCCGACGACATAAATGTTCTTCCAGCCTTCCACTCATGTGTTTCAACCCATTCGGATCAACCAAGCAATGCTAGTCATGTTCCGGCCGGTGGGTGCGCCGCGGCTGTGACAATCGGGGGTGAGAATTGCCGGTCACTGTACCGATTCCGCACACCACTCCCGCCTGTGGTTGGCTTACCACACCTGGGCCCGAGGTGTGGCCCACGTCATGCGGAGGTGCGCACGTGGGCGACGACATCAGCAGCGGGCATTTCACTCGGGAACAACGCAAGCGCTACCGGGAGAAGGTCCGCGAATGTCTGGACATCTTCGAGCGGATGCTGATGGAGCACGCCTTCGAATTTGATCGCCAGCTCACCGGTCTGGAGATCGAGCTGAACCTGGTGGACGAGAACCTGGACCCGGCGATGGCCAACGCCGCGGTGCTGGCCAATATTGCCGATCCGTCCTACCAAACCGAACTTGGCCAATACAACATCGAGCTCAATGTCGACCCGCAGGCCATGCCCGGTGATGCGGTGCTGGACCTGGAGACCAAACTCCGGGCTTCGCTGACTCGTGCCGAGTCCAAGGCCAACGAGGTTGGTTCCAGCATCATCATGGTCGGGATTTTGCCGACGCTGCAGCCGGAGCACTTCAACACCGAGTGGATCAGTGCCAACCCACGCTATGCCGCGTTGAACGACGCCATTTTCGCCGCTCGTCGGGAGGATTTGGAACTGTCGATCACCGGCACCAGCGAGACACTGCGGATGGATGCCGACACCATCGCCCCGGAGTCGGCCTGCACTTCGGTGCAGTTGCACCTGCAGGTCTCACCCGCCGATTTTGCCGCAAACTGGAACGCCGCCCAAATATTGGCCGGTCCACAGTTGGCTCTGGGCGCCAACTCTCCGTTCCTCTTCGGCAAGAAGCTGTGGGCCGAAACCCGCACCGAGCTATTTCTACAGGCCACCGATACCCGGTCGATCGAGCTCCGGAATCAGGGCGTGCGGCCGGCGGTGTTCTTCGGCGAACGGTGGATCACCTCGATCTTCGACCTGTTCGAGGAGAACGTCCGCTATTTCCCGGCGCTGTTGCCCGAGACCACCGAGGAGGATCCGGAGGCCGTGCTGGCCACCGGGATGGCACCGAAACTGCAGGAACTCCGGTTGCACAACGGCACCGTGTACCGCTGGAATCGCCCGGTCTATGACGTGGTCGATGGGCAACCGCACCTGCGGGTTGAGAACCGGGTGCTACCGGCCGGTCCGACAGTGGCCGATGTGCTGGCCAATGCCGCCTTCTACTACGGCACGGTGAAGATGCTGGCCGCCGATGAGCGTCCGGTGTGGTCGAAGATGTCGTTCGCGGCCGCGGAATCCAACTTTGATTCCGGTGCCCGCCGCGGTGTCGACGCAACCTTCTATTGGCCGGGTTTCGGCGAGGTCCCTTGGGATGAACTGCTTTTGCGGCACTTACTACCGATGGCGCACGAGGGATTGGCCCGCTGGGGTGTGTCGACTGCTGTCCGGGACCGGTTCCTTGGCATCGTCGAGGACCGCTGCAAAACCCGTCGCAATGGGGCGGCCTGGCAAACGTCGACCGTTGAGGCCTTCGAGAGCCGTGGGCACAACCGGCCGGCGGCGTTGAAAGAGATGCTGCGCCTGTATGCCGAAGGAATGCATTCCAATGAGCCGGTACATACCTGGGAGATTCCTAGCATGCGGTAAGTGTGTTGGTCTGGTTGAGCGGGCGGCCGGCAAAGCATCCCAGTGGGTAATCCCACTAACGGCGGACTGGTAAATCCCGGTTAACTGCGCAAACATCAGGGGCATGGATGCACTCGACGAAGAGTTGCCAGTGGTCGCGCTGTCACTGGAAGGTGACACACCGACGGCAAGCCGTGCCGATTGGAACAGGGCGGCAGCCGCAGTCCTGCGCAAAGCGGGCAAACTGACCGTCGATGACGATGACGCTCTCGCGCTGGCGAAGCTTTCGAGTAAGACCTTGGACTCGATGGTGGTGCCGGCTCTTGGTACCGCAGAATCGGCAGCCGGATTGCCTGATCCGGGATTGCCCGGCCGGGCGCCGTTCACCCGCGGCCGCGTGCGAGCTCACTCGGACGGATGGGATATTCGCTCGTTGATCTGCGAGCCCGATCCGGCGAAAGCGAACAAGGACGCCCTACTGGATCTGGAACGCGGCGTGGTGTCGCTGTGGTTGACCGTTGGCGAATCCGGAACCGCATTGGCTGACCTACCGCGCGTGTTGGACGGGGTGTTCCTGGACTTCGGGCCGGTGGTGCTGGATCCCGATTCGTCGGTTGATTCGGTAGCGGTGGCAACAGCTTTCGAAAAAGTCCTCAAGGCACGCAATCTGACCAGCGCGGCGACCTCCAATCTGGGGGCAGATCCGATCGGGGCGGTCGGACGTTTTGGAACCTCGCCAGATGTGGCGGCTTCGGTAGTTGAGGTGGCGCGCATCGCGCAGCGGTTGGGAGTGCGCGCTCTGGTGGTAGATGCGACGGTGGTGCATGACGCCGGCGCTACTGACGCGCAGGAGTTGGGCTACTCACTGGCGGTGGGGCTGGCCTATCTGCGCATCCTGGAGGACGCTGGGTTTGATCTCGACGCTGCCGCCGGCCTTATCGAGTTTCGTTATGCCGCAACAGATGCCCAGTTCCCGACGATCGCCAAACTACGCGCAGCCCGAACGCTCTGGCATCGGGTGGCGCAACTGTGCTCTATTAGCGAGGAGGCGCGCGGGCAGATCCAGCACGCCGTGACCTCCAGACCGATGATGACCCGCTACGACCCATGGGTCAATATGCTCCGGACCACGGTGGCATCCTTTGCCGCCGGTGTCGGCGGCGCGAATGCGGTCACCGTGCTGCCGTTCGATGATGCCATCGGCAAACCGGACACCCTGGCCCGGCGAGTCGCCCGCAACACGTCGTCACTGTTGATCAGCGAATCACATCTGGGCAAGGTGACCGATCCGGCCGGTGGTTCCTACGCCGTGGAACAGATGACGCTGGACAGTGCCCAACTGGGTTGGGCGCAATTTCAATTGATCGAGGAGGCCGGCGGAGTGCTGGCAGCATTGGCCGACGGGAGCATGGCCGCCCGGATAACGCAGGCGGCCGATGAGCGAGACCTGTTGATTGCCAAGCGTCGTCAACCCATCACCGGTGTCAGTGAATTT
>JBBSRY010000367.1:0-3688 GCA_038242595.1 Mycobacteriales bacterium | reverse complement strand
GATCGGTAGTCCATCGGACAGGTCGGCAATCACCAGTTCGATACCGATCGGTTCGGATCGGGTCTGCAGAATGGCCAGCGTCTGCGGCAGCGTGTCAGCGTCGACCACAAACCGAAGCGATTTGGAACGGGAGGCGCGCAACGCCATGGTCATTGCCTCGGCGGCCGCCGTCGCCTCATCCAACATCGACGCATTGGCGATGTCCAAACCGGTCAGATCGGAGACGACGGTCTGGAAGTTGAGCAATGCCTCCAACCGGCCTTGGGAGATCTCCGGCTGGTAGGGCGTGTAGGCCGTGTACCAGGCGGGATTCTCCAGGACATTGCGTTTGATGACGCCCGGGGTGATGGTGTCGTGATAGCCGAGTCCGATCATCTGCACCATCGGTCGGTTCTTGGCGGCGAATGCGCGCAACTCGGCCAAGGTGGCCACTTCGGATGCAGCTTCGGGGATGCGCAGAGTCTCGATCGACCCGGTGGGGCGAATGGTTGTCGGCACGGCGGCATCAGCCAGTGCTTCCAGATCGGCCAGATCCAGCGCCTTCAGCAAAGCATTGAGCCCATCCACATCGGGCCCGATGTGACGATCGGCAAAGACTGGAATACCGGCGAAATTGATGCTACTCATGACTACCCTCTTTCGATCCGGCCAGGCCGGGCGCGAGCCGGAGGACCAGGTCGACCTCAGGCGTAAGAAGCTCAACCGGATACGGAAGGACCCGGCCCTCCCCCTCTGTCACGGGCACCTGAGAGTGTCACCGGCGAACCGGCTTGCCCCGTCGGTGAGGCGGTCCAGCCGCCCTCTCTCCAGAGATGTCTCTTCCTTGCGGTACTGGGCCTGAGAGATTCCGGGGAGGAATTGCTCCTTCGGCGCTATCCGTTGCTCAGCCATGAATCACCACGACCGACCGCCGGACAGACTCTCCCGCAAGGGATCGCCAACATCGCAAATCTACCCGGCAGCGGCGCCGCAATTCCTCGCCCACTTGCTCACGCCAGGTTCTCCTGCGGGATCGCTTTTAATCAGTGCTGATGGACAATGTGAAAATGAGTGGCTGCTGATCGGTGCAGATCGAACCGCACTCGCAGACCGGCCTCCCGGCTGACCAACCAGGCCAGCACGACAGAGGCGAGGATGATCATCGAGCCGGCAAACATCATCGCAATGGCCGGCCCGAAGTACTCCGTGGCAGCGCCGAGGATGATTGAGCCCAACGGCGTACCGCCCAACATCACCAAACCGAACAGACTCATCACCCGGCCCCGAAATTCTGGTGCCGACCCAACCTGGATGCTGGTGTTGGCCATCGTCATGAAGGTCACCGAGCAGAATCCGCTGAGCGTGAGTACGGCGGCAAAGGCGAGCAACCACGGGGTCAGACCGGCCAGCAGGGTGACGGCGCCGAATGCGGCGCAGGAGATGAACAACCGGCGTAGTCGCGGCGCTTCCCGGCGGGCCGCCACCAGCGCACCGATGACGGCGCCGACCGCAACGGCGCTATTGAGGAGCCCGTAGATACCGGCCCCGGAATCAAAAACATTTTTGGTATACGCCGTCAGCATCACAGCAAGGTTGGTGCCGAACATGCCCACCACCAGAACGAGCACGATGGGCCAGCGCAGAGTCGGCGACGAGGCCACGTACTTGAGGCCGGCTTTGAGCTGTCCTGGCTCCTTGGGCACCACCTTGGTCAGGTGCAGTTCTGCCTGCCGGAGCAACAGCAAGCTGGCGATCGCCGGTAGGAAACTGGCCGCATTGATCGCAAACGCCCAGCCAGAGCCCACTGCGGTAATGATCAAACCCGCAATCGCCGGCCCGACCAGTCGCGCGGACTGGAACACTCCCGCATTGAGAGCGATCGCGTTCGGGACCAGAACTGGCCCCACCAGTTCGTTGACGAATGACTGCCTGGCCGGGTTGTTGATGACGGTGGCCAGTCCCATCCCCAGGGCCATGGCGTAAATCTGGATGACCGTGATTGCGCCGGTCAGTGTCAACACCGCAATGGCAGCGGCCAGCAGTCCCATCATCACCTGCGACCAGATCAGCAGCGTCCGCTTCGGATAGCGATCGGCCAGCACACCGCCCCACAACCCCAGGAACAGCATCGGCGCGAACTGCAGTGCTGTGGTCACGCCAACGGCGAAGGGACTGTTGGTCAATTCCAGGACCAGCCAGTCCTGGGCGATGCGCTGCATCCAGGTACCGATGTTGGAAACTACTTGGCCGCTGAAGTAGAGCCGGTAGTTTCGCACCTTCAGCGAGGCAAAAATTGCGGTCCGGGACCGTGGTTCGGACTGTTGATCGAGTACAGGTTGCCCAGCCACATCCGCTCTTGTATCGAGCACTGGTTGCTCACTAACCGACGTCGAGATCGTTGTTTCCTCTCTCACGCCAGTTCGGCCAATCTCTGCAGGGCCGGCAGCGCCGCGGCAATGGCGTGTTGATCCTCAGCGTCCAGACGTTCCAGATGACTGGCCAGCCAGGCCGCCCGGACCGCCCGCAGCTCCGTCACCAGCGCGTTGACTGCCTCGGTGCGACTGATCAGCACCTGTCGTCGATCCGTCGGATGCGGCTGCCGGGCGAGCAACCCACGCGCCTCCAATCGCTCGACAATGCGAGTCATCGACGGCGGTTGCACATGTTCGGCCTTGGCCAACTGACCCGGGGTCATCGGACCACATCGAGCAAGCCGGCCCAGGACCGCGAGTTCGGTGGCCGAGAGCTGACCGCCCACTCCGGCGCCCTGCTGATTGCGCAACCTTCGCGCCAGCACCAGCACCGAAGCGCGCAGCGCCGCCACCGGATCCAACTGCGCCCCACCAGGAACAGGGAGACGTGACCCTGCGGTCGACTCAACTGACATATCGTTAGCATAACTCATTACTTAGGCTAATGGCTTGCCGTTGTCGTCCAGATCAAAAAATCCCCCGTTGCCTACTGGCAACGGGGGCTTGGAGAAGGGCTGAGGGTCAACCGACCGAACGGATCCGGCGGCGCCGCGCGAGTTCGTCATCGGCCACCGGAACAACCGGACCACCATCAACGCGCTCTCCGGGGAAATCGGCCAACTGGCCGGTCATTTCCTTCATCGCCCCACCAACGGCGATACCGAACACGCCTTGACCACCCTGGAGTAGATCAACGATTTCCTCTGGTGAAGTGCATTCGTAGACGGTGGTGCCATCGGAGAACAGCGTGACCCCAGCCAAATCTTCAATGCCCCGGGCCCGAAGGTGCTCCACCGCCACCCGGATGTTCTGCAGTGACACCCCGGTGTCCAGCAACCGCTTGACGACCTTGAGAACCAACAAATCCTTGAATGAGTACAGCCGGTGGGTCCCGGACCCGACGGCATCCCGCAAGGTGGGCGCTACCAAATCGGTGCGGGCCCAATAATCGAGTTGGCGATAGGTGATGCCGACCGCTTGGCAGGCCGTGGGGCCTCGATAGCCGATGGATTCATCGGGCAGTGCGGTGTTCTCGAAGAGCGCACCCTGCTCGCTCTCGCGCATCGCGCAACCGCCTTCCGTCTGAACGAATCACATGAACGTGACTTCCTGGCTGACGCTAGGCGGAGAACCAACAGCGGTCAACGCCCACCATCGGCGTGTCCTCAACCTAAACTTTAGGGTTACCTTCTACTCAACCCGCCGGCATGCGTTCGCACGACCCTGGATTGTCGTCG
>JBBSRY010000366.1:0-3696 GCA_038242595.1 Mycobacteriales bacterium | reverse complement strand
ATGCTGCGTCAGTGGCGCACCTGGCATCGCCTGACCGCCGAAGCGGTGGTGGCGATGATTGCCCGGGTGCGTGCCTGATCGAGCAAGGTTCTAGCCGAACAGCTTGGGCAAGGTGCCTTCCCAGGCTTCACGCAATTCCTCCAGGGTGAAGACCCCCACATCCTGGATGTCCAGTGTTTGCTCCTCCGGATCCACCACACCAACCCGGGCCATTGGCTGCATCCGGGCCAGGCACATTTCGGTGAAGCGCAACTCCTCAGACCGCGGCACCGCCACCAGCACGCGCGCCGTGGATTCGGAGAACAACAAGCTGAAGGCATCCGCCACCGAAGCCGGCCCATTGGTCGGAAGTACCAGGCGCGCACCGGTTTCGCCGACCAGGCACATCTCGACCATCGCTTGCAGCAAACCACCTTCGGACAGGTCGTGGGCCGCCGAGATCATCCCGTCCCGGGAGCCGGCGATCAAGATCTCGCCCAGCAGCCGTTCGGCTTCCAGATCAACACGAGGCGGCATACCGCCGAGGTGATCATGGACAACCGATGCCCATTCCGAACCGCCGAACTCATCGCGGGTTTCGCCCAGCAGGATCAGCGTTTCACCGGCCTCCTGGCCGATCCCGGTGATCGTGCGGCGACGGACATCATCGATGACACCGAGCACCCCGATGACCGGCGACGGTAAAATCGCGGTCCCACCGGTTTGGTTGTACAGGCTGACATTGCCGCCGGTGACCGGGATTCCGAGCACGGCGCAACCGTCGGCCAGACCATGGATGGCTTCCGACAGCTGCCACATCACACCCGGATCTTCCGGTGAGCCGAAGTTCAAGCAGTCGGTGACGGCCTTGGGGACCGCTCCGCCGGTGACCACATTGCGGTACGCCTCGGCCAATGCCAACTGCGCGCCGGCGTAGGGATCCAACATGGTGTAACGAGAGTTGCAGTCGGTCGACATTGACACACCAAGATTGGAGTCGTCCGAAACCCGAATCAGCCCGGAGTCAGAAGGCTGCGACAGTACGGTGTTTCCGCGAACGTAGCGGTCGTACTGATCGGTGATCCAGGCCCGCGAGCACAGGTTGGGCGAGGAAATCATGGTGAAGACAGTTTCTCGTAACTCCTCCAGTGTCTGCGGTCGCCGCAACGAGTCAGGTGTGTTGGCCTGCAACGCATCTTGAGTTGACGGGCGCTGGATCGGCCGACGGTAGACCGGACCGTCGTGGGCCACCGTCCGCGGCGGCACGTCCACCACAACCTCATCGTAGAACGTGATGACCAGGCGGCCGGTTTCGGTGACTTCCCCGATGACGTCGGCTTGGACATCCCACTTCTGGCAGACCTGCAGGAAGTCCTCGACCTTGTCCGGGGTGACCACGGCGCACATCCGCTCCTGTGACTCCGAGGACAGGATCTCGGCCGGTGACATTCCGGTGGCCCGCAGCGGCACCTGATCCAGCCAAATGTGCATTCCGCCGTCGCCGGCGGAAGCGAGTTCCGAAGTGGCGCAGGATAATCCAGCCCCACCGAGATCCTGAATACCGACCACCAAATCATTGGCAAAAACTTCGAGGGTGCATTCGATCAGCACCTTCTCGGCAAACGGATCGCCCACCTGCACCGAGGGCAGCTTGCGCCTGGAATTGGAGCCCGCACCAGCATTGCCATCGTCGGAGAACGTGTCCGAAGCCAACACCGATACGCCGCCGATGCCGTCCAGGCCGGTGCGGGAGCCGTACAGGATGACCTTGTTGCCTGCGCCCGAAGCGTGCGCGGTGTACATATCGGCAGATCGCAGGACACCGATGCAACCTGCGTTGACCAGCGGATTACCGGCAAAGGAGGCGTCGAAGAAGACTTCGCCGCCGATGTTGGGCAGTCCCAACGAGTTTCCGTAACCGCCGACACCGGAGACGATGCCCGGAAGTACCCGAGCCGTGTCCGGCGCGTCGGCCGGGCCAAAGCGCAGCTGGTCCATCACGGCGACCGGACGAGCGCCCATGGCCAGGATGTCGCGGACGATGCCGCCGACACCCGTTGCGGCGCCCTGATAGGGCTCGACGTAGGACGGGTGATTGTGGGATTCGACCTTGAAGGTCACCGCCCAGCCGTCACCGATGTCCACCACACCGGCGTTCTCGCCGATACCGGCCAACATCTTGCTGCGCATCTCTTCGGTGGTGGTTTTACCGAAGTAGGCCAGGTGCACCTTGGAGGACTTGTAGGAACAGTGCTCGGACCACATGACCGAGTACATCGCGAGCTCGGCCTCGGTGGGGCGACGGCCGAGGATTTCGCGGATCTGCGCGTATTCGTCGTCCTTGAGCCCCAATTCGCGGTACGGCTGCACCGTTTCCGGGGTCGCAGCGGCGGCGGTGACGGTATCAACGCAGACAGAATCTAAAGGTGTAGTCACGTTCTTCAGACCTTCAGCAGGGAGTCAACAAGAGAGAGGAACATGCCCAGACCGTCGTCGGTCGGGCCGGTCAACGCGTCGATCGCGTGTTCCGGGTGCGGCATCAGGGCTGCCACCCGTCCGTCGGCCGAGCAGATTCCGGCAATGTCGTTCAGCGAACCGTTCGGATTGCCCTGGCGCGGTTGATCTCCGACGTAGCGGAACAGCACCCGCCCTTCGCCCTCGAGTTCGGCCACGGTTTCCGGTAGCGCGACGTACCGTCCTTCGGCATTCTTCAGCGGCACCAGAATCTCGGCGCCCGGCTCGTACCGAGAGGTCCAGACGGTATTGGTGTTTTCCACCCGCAGCCACTGGTCCCGACATTTGAACTTCAGACCCGAATTTCGCATCACGACGCCGGGGAGAAGGCCGGCTTCGGTGAGGATCTGGAAACCGTTGCAGATACCCAACACTGGCAATCCCTTGCGGGCTTCGTCGATTACCGTCCGCATGATCGTGGCGTGGGCGGAGATAGCGCCGGCCCGCAAGTAGTCGCCGTAGGAAAATCCGCCGGGGACGATGACGGCGTCGACGCCCTGCAGGGAGTCGTCGGCATGCCACAGCGGCACGGCTTCGGCACCGGTGTAGCGCACCGCGCGAGCGGCGTCGACATCATCCAGGGTTCCGGGGAAGGTGATGACCCCGATCCGCGCGCCGGTATTTACCGATGAGGTCATGATGGCAACCGCCGGATCTCCCAGGTTTCGATGACGGGGTTGGCCAGCAACGAGGAGGCGATTACTTCCAATTCCTCGTCCGTGACGGAGTCGTCCACCTCGAGGTCGAAGTGCTTGCCCTGCCGGACTTGTGTGATTCCCGGATGACCGGTGCGACCGAGGGCGCCGAGGATGGCCTTGCCCTGGGGGTCGAGAATTTCGGACTTGATAACCACGGCAACTTCTACGCGCGCCAAGACGTATCTCCCAAGGAAAAAGCGGATTCTGCTGGACATTACTGCCCATCCACCCTATCGCGGTTTGCCGGCCGCCCCTTCCGCCGGCAGTGTGACCTGCGCTTACAGTTCCCAGGTCACCTTTGCCTCGGAATCCCAGCGCCTGGCCACCAGGAACTCGCCCCGGTGCTCATCGGACATGCCGGGTACCCCCGCCAGGCAATCCATCACAGCGGCCAACTGTTCGCTCCGAATACCGCGGGCCAGTGTGACATGCGGGGTCCAAGTTCCCGGCGTCATCCGGCGACCGGTGCCGGGTAGGCCGTCCAGGACGCCGGCCACCTGGGCCT
>JBBSRY010000365.1:0-3698 GCA_038242595.1 Mycobacteriales bacterium | reverse complement strand
ACTGCCATCGGTTCACCGAGCCGGGCGAGCGTCTCACCGCAGTCAAACACCGTGCGCAGGCTTTCGCTGACCAGAATCATCGGAAGCGTTCGTTGCCAGGCGCTGCGACCCTCCAAGTCGATCCGGACCACGGCCAAGGCGTACTGCTGACTCACGTCGGTTCGCCGCGCTTCGGCTGCCTGATACACCTCGGCCATCCGAATCTGCAGGTATTCCCGAGAAACCAGACCGGTCAAAGGATCAGAGATTCCTACCGGTGGCGCGATAATGCGTTCGGCCCAGCCAAGCGAGGCGGCTCGTCGAAGCACATCGGCGTAGCTGGCAGGTAGCAGCGGAACCAGGGCGTCGACATCGGCAAGGGTTTCACCCAGCCCCACCCCGGCGGCCGCTCGTGATCGACCGAGCCGTTCAGCGGCCGGCCAAATATCGGTGTGGGCCAGCACGCATTCACACACCGCATCGACGGCTGGGCAATCCCAATCCGAGGGAAAGGACCATCCGGACGCAGCAGAGCGCTGCGACCATTCGCGACGCAATGTGTTGACGGTGACACGACCAAACTGTGTTCCTCTTGCCATCAACTCACCTTCTTGTCGTAATTTCCTCGTCGCTACCAGTGACCGGGTCTGGCGTGTGAAGCCCTACAGTGGAGAAACGACGCAGTGCTGGATCCATCACGCGAAAGCAGCAAAGTTTTTTTCGATAGTTAGTGCAAACGATTACCGACCGGTAACTCCCGGTGCCTCGCTGTGGGAGGCACCGCATCAATTGAGGAGCCACATCACTCGAAAGGCATAACGACTATCGGCGAATCACTCCATTGCGTCAGCTAGCGGATTGCAATCATTCGTATGCTGCAGGCCAGTGGGTTCCAAGAATTAACCGATCGAGCTATCACATAGATGAACGAGAGTTACTTGTATGCAGCCCGTTTCTGACGAAGCAACTGCACCGAGCGATGCGGAACTAATCTCCCGTGTTCGCACCGGTGACCGTTCTGCTTTTGGCGATCTCTACGGACGGCATGCCCGCTCGGCAGCCACACTGGCCCGGCAGATGTCGGTCTCCGGCGCTGAGGCTGACGACCTGGTAGCTGAATCTTTCGCTCGCGTCCTCGATACCCTGCTCGATGGCCGGGGACCAGATTCCTCCTTCCGTGCGTATCTGTTCACCACGATCCGGCATACCGCCTATGACCGAACCCGCAAGGACCGGCGGCTGCAATTCACCGACGACGTTGCTGCCTACGAGGTAGCCACCGAAGCCGACGATCCGGTCTTGACCAAGATGGAAAACTCCTTCGTGGCCAAGGCTTTCGGACAATTGCCGGAGCGCTGGCAGACCGTCCTGTGGCATACCCAGGTCGAGGGACAATCCGCCGCCGAGGTCGGTGTGCTGCTGGGTATGTCACCGAATGCGGTGTCGTCCCTGGCATTTCGGGCTCGCGAGGGTCTACGGGAGGCCTACCTGCAGGTCCACATGGCCGAGACGGTCGCCGATCGTTGCCGTGGCACCATCGACCGACTGGGAGCCTGGACCCGTGGTGGCCTGTCCAAGCGCGAAAAGGCTCAGGTGGATGCCCACCTGGCCGAATGTGACCGCTGTCCGATCCTGGCGGCCGAGCTTTCGGAGATCAACTCCGGACTGCGCGGTTTGCTGGCCCCCCTGCTGCTGGGTTCATTCGCGGCCGGTTACATCGCCACTCTGCCCGCCGTGCCGGCGTTGGCCCAGGTCGGCGCAACGGTGGCCGGTGTCGGTACCACCTCGAGCGGGTTCGTCACCGCGCTGGGCAAAGCCAGGCACGTGGCCAAACAACCCGCGGCCTTGGCCACCGGTGTTGCCGCCGCAGCCGCCGCCGTGGTGGTTGCCCTGGTCATCGCCCTGACCGGAAACAGTGAATCCCCTGGTGACAGCAATCTTGCCGACCAGGCCAATACTCTTGCCACCGGCGGGGCGGGATCTGGCGCCGGGGGTACCGGGGCCGGCGGGGCGGGAACTGGCCCCGGGGTCGGCGGTGTGGGAGCCGGCGGCACGGGGGCAGGAACCGGTGGCACGGGGGCAGGAACCAATAGCACCGGCGACAGCGCCGGCGCCGGCACGGACTCGGCAGATGGTTCGGGTGCTGCTGGTTCCAGCGGCGCAGATGGCACCGCCAACGAATCCGGAACGGGTGACGGCACGAACGGGTCCACTACCACCGGGGGATCAGGGACGTCCGGAAGTTCAGGCACGTCCGGCAGTTCAAGCACGAACACGGCCGGAACCGGCGCTTCCGGCACCAACTCACTGAATCCGAACCTGCCGTCCCTGCCCCCGGGCACCGGTCAGACCACCGGACCGTCCGCCACAGCACCCATCAACACCACGGCGCCCAGCAACACCACGGCGCCCAGCACCCCGCCAACCACGAACCCACCGGTCACCAACCCACCGGTCACAGACCCGCCAACCACAGACCCACCCACCACAGACCCACCAACCACCGATCCCACCGATCCACCGGTAGAACCCACCCCGGCCAACATCGAAGTGGTTTCACCCACGTTGCCAACCAACCTAGCCGCCGGCGGCACTGCAACCATCCAATTGACAATTACCAATAGCGGCGAGACCGCCTCGGACGACGAACAGCTGATCACGTTTACCGGACCCACCGGGTTTGCCCTGCTATCGGCGACTGCCGGCCCGGCCGCCTTGCGGACACCGGGTTTAGCGCTGCGCGCCGCAGTTGTCGACACCGATCTGTGCGCGACGGACCCTTGCAAGCTGCCCGTCGTTGAACCGGGTATCACCCTCACTGTGACCCTGGTCATCGGAATCACTCCGGATGCCGACCCTG
The DNA here is from genome assembly GCA_038242595.1 of Mycobacteriales bacterium. Classification (GTDB taxonomy): domain Bacteria; phylum Actinomycetota; class Actinomycetes; order Mycobacteriales; family Nakamurellaceae; genus Nakamurella. Next base: position 859 of record JBBSRY010000365.1, on the reverse strand, counting down.
GAGAAATGGTCCTGACCATTGCCGGTCAACGCTTCTCGGGAGCGTTCACCGTCGGTCCCGGATACCAGTCGGTCACCCTGGCATCGGAAACGAACCCTATTGCAGCCGGTTCCAACAGCGTGCTGGCGCTCACGGCGGTCACCAGCGCCGGCACCACCGATCCCGGTTCGATGAGTTTTGACACTTCGATCGGCGCCGGCGTGCTGATCACCCGGGTGCTGGCAGGTAACTGCGTGATCGTCGCGGAGTCGGTGACCTGCACCCCGGATACCGGCGGCCAACTCGGCTCCGCGAGACTGCAGACCGTCGTCCTCCCGCAGGCCGACTCCAGCAGGGAAATCATCACCGTCAAGCTGCCCGGCGATCATAAAATCGAGACCACGGTTGACCTCACCGTCACCCCGCTGCCGGTCAACGGCCCGGTATCGATGACCGGCCAGTTCGGTGGAACCTCGGTCGGTGGTCCGACGCAGATCTGTACTGACCCTGGTGCTGCCGATCGCGGGGTCTGCGGCGGTCCGGGGAACAAACTGATGCAGCTGATCAACCCGCCGATCACCGGTCAGGTTACCGTCCCGGATGGTGCTGAACTGGTCTTTGCCGAACTGGTCTGGGCCGGTACCGCAGCCAGCAGCGACCAAAGCCTGCAGACCGTTACCCTGAATGTAAATGGCCGTCGCGTTGTCAACCTCGCCGGCACACCGGTGCCCAACACCGGTAATGCCGAAGCGAAGCTGGGCGTTCACCGCCAAAACGTGATCAAGTACGTGCGAGACGGTGGCGCCATCTCCATCACCGATTTTTATGCCTCCAACCAGTCCAATGGCGGCACTCCCCTCGGTGCCTGGACCCTGACGGT
>JBBSRY010000364.1:0-3702 GCA_038242595.1 Mycobacteriales bacterium | reverse complement strand
GTCCTTACGGACCGGGTGGTACGGGCAATTCCAAGACCCCGGACGCACTCGGCGAATTCCTCGGACTCACCGGACGCGGAGAGGCCTGGAAGAGTGGACTGACCGGAGAGGGCGTCGTTGTTGGCGTCATCGATACCGGAATTTGGCCCGAGCACCCCAGCTTCGCCGACGACGGGACCTACCCGGCGCTCGAAGAGTCGTTGGACGGTAGCGAACGTTCAACCTGCGATTTCGGCAACACTTCCGCGAACCCCGCTGACGCTGCCTTCACCTGCAACAACAAGCTGGTGGGTGCCCGGCAAATCCTCGACACCTATCGCGCCCTGAGCGGGGCGGATCCGGGTGAATTCGACTCCGCCCGAGATGACAACGGACACGGTACTCACACCGCGTCCACCGCCGCGGGCAATGCCAATGTGCAGGCCACCATCTTCGGCCGCGACATCAGCAAGGTCTCCGGCATCGCACCACGGGCGCACATCATCGCCTACAAGGCGCTGGGTAATTCCGGTGGTTACACCTCCGATCTGGCAGCCGCCATCGATCAGGCGGTCGAAGACGGTGTCGACGTGATCAACTACTCCCTCGGTGGTGGAGCGCAGCTGGTCAGCGCCGACACCATTGCGTTCCTGTTCGCCGCTGATGCCGGCGTCTTTTCGGCGGTGTCAGCAGGCAATGATGGCCCTGGTGCCGCCACTATCGGCGGACCGGCCGATGTGCCCTGGGTGACTGCAGTCGGGGCCAATACCCAGAAGCAGGTTTACAAGGGTCAGATCAAGCTCAATGGTGGTCCGACCATCAACGGCGCATCGGTCACCCTGGGCACCGGCAAGCTGGCCGTCGTTGACGCCGAGCTGGCCGGTCTGGGTGCACCGGCAGAGAGTGAACTGTGTTTGACAGGCACTCTGGATCCGGTCAAGGTAGCCGGCAAGATCGTGCTCTGCAAGCGTGGGGTAAACGGGCGAGTGGCCAAGAGCCTGGAAGTGTTCGAAGCCGGCGGGGCCGGGATGATCCTGTACAACGCCTCCGACGTCGACAATCTGAACACCGACAACTTCTACGTCCCAAGTGTTCACATCGACTACTCCGACGGTCTGCGGGTCAAGGTCTGGCTGCTGGCACACGGGAACGCGAAGGCGACCCTGGTGACCGGTGGGACCTCGATCTGGCCCAGCGCGCCGAGTATGGCCATCTTCTCCTCCCGCGGTCCGAACCCCACAGCTGCCGACATCATCAAGCCCGATATCACCGCTCCCGGTGTGCAGATCCTCGCCGGCAACACCCCGCTGGCCGATGACGACGAGGGCCCCAACGGTGAACTCTTCCAAGCCATCGCCGGCACCTCGATGTCCAGTCCGGTCGTCGCCGGTATCTATGCCCTGCTCAAGCAAGCACATCCGGAGTGGACTGCGGCGCAGGCGAAGTCGGCCATGATGACGACGGCAAACACCAAGGTCAAGGACAACGATCGCAAGACCTGGGCCGGCCCGTTCGCGATGGGCGCCGGACAGGTTCACCCCGGTCGGGTCAAGGACAAGGGTTCGGCCTTCAATCCGGGTCTGACCTATGACATCGGCTTCAACGATTACCTCGGCTTCCTCTGCGACCAGGGTCCGGAGCTATTTGCCAACCCGGCGTCCTTCTGCGCCGGACTTGAAGCACAAGGCATCTCGACCGTTGCCACCGATCTGAATTACCCCTCGATCGGTATCTCGGCGCTGGCCGGATCGGACACCGTGACCAGGACCGTCACCAGCGTTGCTGATCGCAAGGTGACCTTCAAGGCCAAGGTTGAAGCACCCCAGGGTTATGACGTGACAGTCACCCCGGATCGGATTACCCTGCGCCCGGGCGAAACTGCCAGCTACGACGTGACGATCACCAACAATGGTGGCGGCCCGGTCGATGAATGGCGCACCGGTGCGTTGACCTGGAAGGGCAGCGGTTACAAAGTTCGCAGCGCAATCGCAGTCCAAGGTCTCTCGCTCAAGGCGCCGACCGAGGTCACCGGAAGCGGTGAAAGTGGCAGTGCCACCTTCGACGTCCAGTTCGGTTACACCGGTGACTACACCGCGGCCGCCCACGGCCTGGTGTCACCGATCAACACCGAGGGCATCATCGAGCAGGATCCGGATCAAACATTCCCGAGTGCAGACGACGGCGCCGGGGTGATTTCGGTCCCGGTCGATCTGACCGGCGCCGCCTACTCACAGTGGGACCTGAACATTCCAGGTGATGACGATCTGGATCTTTACCTGATCGATCCGGCCGGTGAGTTGATCGCCACCAGCACCAACGGAGGTACCGCTGAAAGTATCTCCATCACATTGCCGGAACCGGGTGTCTACACCTTGGTCATCCACGGTTGGGCAGTGCCGAGCGACCCGCTGGACATCACCTTGCAGAATTGGGTGATCTCAGCGACGCCGGGAGGCACCCTGGTCCTGGACAGTGCTCCTACCGCCGCGGTTACCGGTGAGGTGGCTCCGATCTCGGTGAGTTGGTCCAACGTACCGGTCGGCGAGCTCCAGCTGGGAGCGGTGTCCCACACCGGCCTCGATGGGTTGCTGGCTCTGACACTGGTTGCAGTACAGGGCTAGTCGTCAACCGGAAGCTCACACCGTAGTAGCGCCGAGGGCCGAGTCGATCAACAAATGATCGACTCGGCCCTCGCCGTTTGATAACCGTTTTCCACCCGGGCCGTGCTGCAACGAGTTCCTGGCGTGCCCAGTGTGATGGGGTCAGGCAGTGACGACTACGGTATTTGTTGAGTCCGGATAGCCGACTCTTCCGGTCTCCAACGAACCAAAATAGAAATATTTACCACCACAGAATCAGGAGCTTCCCGTGACTGCCGAAACCACCACGCCCGGTGCAACAACGTCGCAGCAGTGGGATGCATTGAAGTCCCACTTTGCCGAGATCAAAGATGTTCATCTGCGAGAACTCTTCGATCAGAATCCTGGACGGGGCAGTGAGCTGACTGTGGACGCTGTTGATCTGCACATCGATTACTCCAAGCATCGCATCAGTAAACAAACACTTGACCTGTTACTGGATCTGACCGAGGCCGCCGATCTGGCCGCCCACATCCAGGCCATGTTCGGCGGCGACCACATCAACTCCACCGAGAACCGAGCCGTCTTGCACACCGCGCTGCGGTTGCCGGCGACTGCCGCTCTCCAGGTCGACGGGCAAGATGTCGTCGGCGATGTTGCGCAGGTGCTGACCCGGATGGCCGCGTTCGCCAGTCGGATCAGATCAGGGGAGTGGACCGGGGCCACCGGCAAAAGAATCCGCACGGTGGTCAATATCGGGATCGGCGGGTCCGATCTCGGGCCGGTAATGGCATTCGAAGCTCTGCGAGATTTCTCCGACCGCGATATTGATTTCCGTTTTATTTCCAACATCGACCCGCCCGACAACTGGGAGAAGACCCACGACCTGGACCCTGCCGAGACGCTAGTCATTGTGGCGTCCAAGACATTTACCACCCAAGAAACCCTCACCAACGCCCGACTGGCCAGAACCTGGCTCACAGAGGGCCTTTCGGCCGCTTCGGGTCTGTCGGCCGATGCAGCGCAGGCCGCGGTCGGAAAGCATTTCGTCGCCGTTTCTACGAACGCCGAATTGGTCAGCGAGTTCGGCATCGATACCGAGAATATGTTCGGCTTCTGGGATTGGGTGGGCGGCCGGTACTCC
>JBBSRY010000363.1:0-3704 GCA_038242595.1 Mycobacteriales bacterium | reverse complement strand
GTGCCCCCGGTGACAGCGAATGGCCGTCAATGAATTCATCTCTGCACTCAAGGCGCGAGACAGTGTTCAGCTGACGGGGACGGGACTGTGGGCCCAGGTTCAGCCACAGGTCGTGACTGAAATGCTTGGTGTCGCAACAGTTGTCGCTCGACTAACTGGCTGTCCACGATCGGAGCCCCGTCTTGTGTTTGGCTTGAACCGATACACCTTCTCCGCTCGTTTCTATGACGTCCTGTCGATGGAGTGGCCGATCTACCGGGCCGGGCGGGTCGCGGCGATCCGGGCCATGGAGCTGCGCTCGGGCATGCGCGTTCTCGACCTAGGATGCGGCACCGGTCTGAACCACCCCTTACTGCAGGAGGCAATCGGACCCACCGGGGCGGTGGTCGGCGTGGACACCAGTTGGCACATGCTCGCCCAGGCTCGGCAACGGGCGAGCCACCGCGGCTGGAGCAACGTAGAACTTCTACAGGCGGATATGACCGAGGTCGACGGGATCGGCGCGGTGGACGCGGTCTTGGCCACCTATAGCTTGTCCCTGGTCCCCGGCTGGGAACTGGCCTGGGCTCGGGCCATGGCTGCCACCCGCACGGGTGGACGGATGGCGATTGTTGATATGCAACTGCCCGTCGGGGCCGCAAGAATAGCCGCCCCGCTGGCCAGGCTGGCCTGTGCGGCCGGCGGTGCGGACATCAATGCCCACCCATGGACGGCTTTGGAGCGTGACTGCCTCGACGTCCGAGCAATCAGCCTGCGTGGTGGTCACATTCAAGTTCGCGTCGGTGACCGGCGATAACACCCCCCGAACCGCTATGGGGAGGATCGGCCCTGCCCGCAGTTGGTGAGTGCGGCGGAAATGTCACCACGATCGGCTGCGGCGAAGCCGACGCAGTACAGCTGTCACCAGCTGCGCCACCGGTGATGCCAGCCGGGCGCGGACATCGATGAGGGCGGCATTCCACGGCCCGTCCCCGTAGGTGGGGTAGGGATGAATGGTGCCGGCGAGGTCGGAGGTGCTCAAATGCTTGCGGACGGCCAAAGTAATCTCGGCCAGGCTCTCCCCTGCCCTCGGCCCGACGACGGTGGCGCCCTCGATCCTTGACCGCTTGCCCAGGGTCAGCCGGCAAAACCCGTCCGTCCGGTCGTCCACCACCGCCCGATCGATACGCTCATTCTTTTTTGTCACCGTCCTAGGGGACTGTTCGCCCGCTGCGGCCCAGGTTGGCCGTCCGACCGCGGCGACCTCCGGGTCGGTGAAGGTGACCCTGGGTACGGCGGAAAGGGCAACAGTGCGGCGCAGACCTAAGACAGCGTTGGTGGCGGCGAGACTGCCGTAGACACCTGCGGTGTGGGTGAATGGTGGGAGGGCTGTCACGTCTCCGGCCGCCCAGATCCGCGGATTACTAGTCCGCAGTTGATTGTTAACCCGCACAAAGCCTCGGTCGTCCAGCTCTACCCCGCCGGCGTTGAGTCCCAGCCCGGCGGTGTCCGGGCGGCGGCCGACGGCGACCAGCAGTTGATCGAATTCGATGGTTCCGGAGGAAGTCGGACCGTCCAGTACGACGGTGCCTTCCCGCCCGGCGCCGCCGGTGACGCTGACGACGCAGTGCCCGGCCAAGACGCGTACCCCGTCTCGGTCAAATGCCTCTTGGATCAATCGTGCCGCGTCCGGATCCTCCCGGGACAGGATCCTCGGCAACGACTCCACCAGAGTGACCTGGGAGCCCAATCTTGCGAAGGCCTGGCTGAGTTCACAACCGATGCTTCCGCCGCCAAGGATGATCAGCCGTCCGGGAAGCTCGTTCAGATTCCATACCGATTCACTGGTCAGCGGGTTCGCCTCGCGCAGTCCTGGCACCGCTGGCACCACCGGGACGGCGCCGGTACTGATGATCGCCCGCCGGAATCGCACCGGTTGGCCGCCGACGTCCAACGTGTCCGGCGCGGTGAAACGCGCTGAACCGGTGAGCACGTGGACCCCGCTGGCTTTCATTGCCGGCGCTGAGTCCTCCGGAGCGATCGCGTCGATCGCGCCTCTGACGTGTGCCATGACAGCGGCGAAGTCGACGACGGGCGTGGCAATTCTGACTCCAAAAGCATTGGCTCTGCGGGCGTCGGCAACGTGATGCGCGGCGGCGATCAGCGCTTTGCTGGGCACGCAGCCCGTCCAAAGGCAATCGCCACCCGGGGCGGCGCGTTCCACCAGAGAAACCTTCGCCCCGAACCTGGCCGCCGTCCGCGACGCCACAATCCCGGCGGTCCCGCCGCCGATCACCACGAGGTCCCATCGCGTACCGATATGGCCCACTTTTGTTCTCCTTCGGTTCTTCCTCTTGTCCACGCGGTCCACCTTTGGCACGTGTTCAGTAAACCCGGTCCGCTGTGCCACGGCTTGAACCCGAAAAACCTACTGTCGGGATGGGACGGGGAAGTTGCACAATCGAACTAGATTGAAGAGGTTTTATTCAATGACATCCTGCCGACCGAACAATTGCGTGCGGAGACTGAGCGTTGCATGAATGAGCCACCGGCAGGAGATAGCGAGGCAACACTCGAGCCCGAAGCGACTCGAGAGTCGTTGTTGACACAACTCCGTCAGGCCACCGACGATGTGGTCGCAGCGACCAGCACACGAGATCAATTACGCAGGCTTCGAGCCGATGGTTTCGACGACGACGAACACGACCCAGATGGAGTTCCACTCTCGTCGGAGATTGTCCGGCTTGCGAGCATCATCAGCGCTGCAACACAACGCGTCAACGAGATCAACGCAGCCTTGGAAGATCTCAAATATGGTCGTTATGGAATATGCATCGTCTGCGGCCGGGTCATCCCCCCGGCGCGACTGGCTATTCGGCCAACTGCAACTCGCTGCGTCAACTGTGTCCGTTGATTCGTCGAAGGAAACACCCGAGCCAGATTTCGCCCATGATGAGCTGTGCGTATTGGGTAATCCACCGGTACGTGTAGCGCGACGTATCGTCCCCGGGTCAGGCTCGGATCAATTCCAACACCGTGATATCCGTCGGCGCACCGAGACGAGCGGGCGGTCCCCAAAAACGGCACCCATTGGTGACGAAGACCTGAGTGTCGCCGAAGCTGTAGTAGCCCGACAACGTCCGGGTGGTGGCGCCAACTATCCACACGCCGGGAAGAAATTGCCCACCGTGGGTGTGTCCGGCCAGCAGCAGATCAACATTGTGGCTTATGGCCTCGTCCAGGACCGCAGGGTTGTGACTGAGGAGAATCACCGGCTGCCCGCTCTCCCTGGCCTGTAGCGCGAGACCCACGTTTGGTCCCATTCCCGCGGATTCACCTTGAATATCGTGCGTACCGGCCAGCAGCATGCCCCGCACCTGGACACCTTCGTTGGCCAGCACTCTCACGCCAATTGTTGGGAAGAACTGCAGCCAACTATTGACGTCGAAATAGAACTCGTGATTCCCGGTGACGAAGAATGTTCCGGCCTTGGATCGTAGGTCGGCCAACGGCGCAAGATCATACCCAAGATCGATGGCCGCACCGTCGCTGAAATCACCTGCGAGGCAGATGATATCGGGATTCTGCGCATTCACCAGCTCAACGATCCGGCGGCAATCATCGCGTTTCGTCAGACTGCCCACATGTAGATCGGAGATCAACGCGATGCGGGTACCCACGGCCTCATCCGGTAGGGACCGGATACTGATTGTCCGTCGTAGTAC
>JBBSRY010000362.1:0-3706 GCA_038242595.1 Mycobacteriales bacterium | reverse complement strand
GGTCGACTACCGCGACGATGCCGAAGCCGACCACCCCCCAGCCGACGTGCTGCTGCCTGAAGGCGCGCCACCCACAGGTCACGGCGGGTGGCCAACAGCAGGGGTCGACGGCGATGCTGCCGGCCGATCAGGCGACGGTCGTCCGCGCGAGCTGCCGCTGTCGCTCCCAGGGGTCAGCGGTCGAGTTGATCACAGCCGCCTCGGTTGGGTCGGCAGGCGGGGGCCGGTCAGAACTTCGGTGGAGCGGCCCGCTCAGGTGCAGCGGAACACCGTCCGACCGGCCGCCTGCCCAGCCGCCTGCACCGCCAGCACGTCGGCGATCACGTCGAACACGGTGGCCAACGGAAGGGGTGCGTCACTCACCCGCAGGTGGGGGTTCGTGACGGCCACCGGGTGCCACCAGGCGCCGTCGGCAGTGAGTGTCGGTTCGGGCTCGACTGTATCCAACGAGACGTGGACGCCACCGACGGCAAAGCCCTGGGCGAAGCGCAGCACCACTAGCAGGATCGGGGCCAGCACTCCGACTGCGCCATAGGTGGGTAGGCAGCCCATCAGGAAGGTCGAGATGCCGACCAGGACAATCGAGAGTTGCAGTAGCTTCTTGCGTCCGAATTTGTCGCCGTAATGACCGAACACCAGCCCACCCAGCGGGCGCGCGGCAAAACCGATGGCGTAGGTCGAGAAAGCGTAGATCAGACCGGTTCTGGCGGTTTCACCGGGGAAGAACACCGCCGGGAAGACCAGGGCGGCAGCGGTGCCGTAGATGAAGAACTCGTACCACTCGACAACGGTGCCGGCCATCGAGGCAGCAACGACCTTGCGCAATTTGGAGTTTTTCTCCTTGTGCTCAAGTTCTGTCTCCCCTTTCGCGAGGGAGGGGTTCGAACCTGGGTTAGGGCTCATGGGTTGGTCCAATCGGCTTTGATTGCTGGTGAGTTGCGGAGTGCACTACTGGAAAGTTCAACTGCTGATAACCCGGTCCGAGACCAAATCGATGATTCAGGACTTGCCGAGTGTGCCGTCGACCCGTTTTACCAGGATCGAACAGTCCTTGTTGCCGTAACCATCGTCGATGAGGGCAGCCATCCGGGCGTGAGCCGCGGTCGCGAAATCCAATGGTGTCTTGGTGCTTTCGCCCGCGGCCAATGCCAAGCCGAGATCCTTGTGCAGGAGTGTGGTGGAGAATCCACCTTCGAAATCGCGGTTCACCGCAGCGCTGTCAACAACTCCGGCCACCGGGTACCAGGTTCGCAGTGCCCAGGAGTCGCCAGAGGATGCGGTGGCGAGTGACTGAAAGATGCCGGCGTCCAGGCCAAGCCGTTCGGCCAGCACCGCACCCTCGCAGGTGGCGGCCAGCGCCACACCCAGCATCATGTTGTTGACAATCTTTGCCGCCTGGCCGTTTCCGGGTCCACCGGTGTGGAAGACGCGGCCGGCCATGATTTCGATGAACGGCTTGGCCTGGGTCAGATCTGGCTCGGCGCCGCCGATCATGAAGGTGAGAGTCCCGGCTGCTGCGCCGGACACACCACCGGAGACCGGTGCGTCCAGGAATCGGAAGCCTGCTTTGGTCACCAGGGCATGAAAGTCGCGGGCGGTCTCGATATCGATGGTGGAGCTGTCCACGATCAGAGTGTTGGCGTCAACGTTGGCCAAGATACCCTCTGGTCCCTCGAGGACAGAACGGACATGCTCGCCCTTGGGCAGCATCGTGAAGACAATTTCGGCTCCGGCGACAGCGTCGGGAATGGAGCTGCCCAATTCAATTCCGGCAGCTTCGGCCATTTCCATGGCGTGGGCGCTGAGGTCGAACCCGCGCACCCGGTGCCCCGCATTGACGAGATTGGCAGCCATCGGGCCACCCATATTTCCCAAACCGATCCAGGCGATCGTCATTGTTCGCTCCTCTTGTGATGGTGGGACAGTTGTCTGATCGGGCAAGTTTGTCCGATGTCAGTCTGGTCCGGTCCGAGGGGAGACGCTAGTCCGGGTTCGGCACGTAGCCTGTGCGTGTACGCACAACGGACAAACGAGAAGAAATAGGATGCCGATGCTCCGGGCCGATGACATGTTGATCCTGTTGGAAGTGGCTCGGTGCGGCACGCTGGTGGGCGCCGGACAAGCCCTCGGCCTCGATCACACCACGGTGTCGCGACGCCTTACTGCGGTAGAGCAAGAATTGGGCAGCCCGGTGGTGATTCGATCCGCTCAGGGTTGCCGGATGACCGACCTGGGACGAAGTATTCTGGACGCGTCCGAGAGAATCGAGGACGCACTGGCCGATGTGCGCAACCACGCACAGCGCCCCACCTCCGCTGCCAGTCTCAAAGGACTCGTCAGGGTCAATTCCACCGACGGTTTTGGGCTGCGCTTCGTCACACCGGTGTTGTCCAGATTGCAGCGGCAGCATCCGGAATTACTCACCGAACTGGTGCTGGCGACCAGGCCTGTCGTGCAGAGTATCGGCGCCGATATCGAAATCGGGGTCGGGCAACCCAGTCCGCGTAAAAGTGCCAACGTGCTTTTGAGCCCCTACGTCATCGGGCTCTATGCCTCCCGCGAATATTTGCAGCAGCGCGGCGAACCGAAGAACTTGGAGGACGTGGCCGAGCACTCGCTGGTGTTTTATATCGAACCGTTGATGCGGGTTACCGACCTCACCATCATCCATCAATATTTTGCGAATTCAACGATTGCTTTTGCCTCCACCAGTGTGTTCTCCCATGTGGAAGCGACCCGCTGCGGCGCCGGCCTTGGTCTGCTGCCGGCTTTCCTGGCCGATGGGGTACCAGAACTGCAACGGCTGCTGCCCGACAAAGTATCCATTCAACTCAATTATGTGGCCAGCATCTCCCCCAGAGTGATGCGCCGCCCGGCCGCGATGGCGGTGATGGCCGAACTGACCAAGGAGGTTGCGTTGCGCCGCAATGAGTTGCTGGGAATCCGGGGGCGGACGCCCCCGCAGGCGGGTTAAGGGTGACCCCTTAAATCACCCTGAACTGTCCTGGCTTTTCGCGCAGAACCGGGCCTCGCGGATACGTTTTGCCAACGAAACTTCGCCGGATTGCGTTGGTGTTCGGCGTCATGACACTGCTGATGCCGACTGGATGTACGACCGGGACTTCGGGTTCCGGCGCCGCCAAAGATCCGCCAGCGGGTCCGACCCCTGCCCCGCCTATCGCTACGGAGGGATCTGCGGCGGGATCTACGGAGGGATCTGCGGCGGCGATTCAACCGATCGCGATCCTGCCCTTTTCGTGCAACGCGGAGGATTCCCTGGCGGTCTCCACCGCCCAGGAGCTGACCGCAGCCCTGCGAGATGCCAAGCCCGGCAACGCTATTGTCCTGCAGGCCGGTACTTACGCCGGCAACGCTATTGTTCTGCAGGACGGTACTTACGCTGGCAACTTCGTGGCGCCGGCCGCTGGAACAGCCGACTCACCGATCCTCCTGTGCGGATCCCGAAACGCAATCCTCGACTCCGGTGGTCCCAAAGAGGGATACGACCTGCATCTGGATGGAGCCAGCGGTTGGCAGTTTCTCGGCTCTCCGTCACCAACGGTCAGAAAGGCATCATGGCCGATGGCGCTGTCAGCAATCTGATTCAGAACATTTCGGTGTCGACATTGGCGATGAAGCCATCCATCTTCGGGGCTTGGGCACTGACAACATCGTGCGTGGCAACGTCATTCGTGACACCGGTCTG
>JBBSRY010000361.1:0-3714 GCA_038242595.1 Mycobacteriales bacterium | reverse complement strand
GGGCGGCGGCGTCCAATGCGCGCCAGCAGTTCATCTTCGAAGAGGTGTAGGGCCGTTGGGTGCCCAGTTCCCACAAACCCGCATCATCCCGAAGCCACACGTCGGCGCAGCGGTCGGCCAAGTCGGCCAGCTGCCGCGCGGATCCGGTGTCGAGGATGTGACCACCGAAGACCCAGTCCGCGACCGTGCCGAATAGGTCACCGTAGACGCCGAGCTGGGTCTGGGAGGCGGCACCGTTGCCGACCATCACCGGCAGGCTGTGCCGGTAGCCGGGTACCGGCGGGGTTCGCACCGCACCGGGCAGGTGGCCGGCGAGGGTGTACATCACCTGCACATCCGGGCCGTTGTCACGGATCGCGTGCAGCAACCACGCCACCGCGGCGTGGACTTCCTCCTCCAACCCCAGGACTGCCAGGGCATCGATGGTCAGAGCGGTGTCGCGAATCCAACAGAAGCGGTAGTCCCAGTTCTTCGGTCCGCCAACGCTTTCGGGCAACGATGTGGTGGCGGCCGCCGCGACGGCGCCGGTCCCGGCCATCACCAGCAGCTTGAGAGCCAGTGCACTGCGCACAATTTGCTCCCGCCCCGCCCCGCTCCAGCGGACCTGGGCGGCCCAGCTGTGCCAGCTGTCCGCGGTCAGGTCAATCCGTTCGTCGATCGAGTCGACGTCACACAGGAACAACGGGTCAGCGTCGGAGGCGACGACACCGACGACGCGGCGATCGCCTTCATGGACGGTGAATGTGGCACCGGCGTGATCGTGTTGAACATCCAGCGTGATATCGGGGCTGGCGCGCACCCCCATGGTCAGAGTGCCCGCATGCACGATCGGTCCACGCTCGTCGTTCTCGATCCACGGTTGCCATTCTCGGAGTCCGTCCCCCGGTCGCACCTCCAACCGGAACTCGACGCTGCCCTCGAGACCCTCGACGCGACGCCCCAATTCGCACCAGGGCAACGCACCCGCCCGACCGGAATTGAGCGAGTCCGTCACCCGGGCGCGCCCAGTTCCGGTCTGGAATGTCGACTCCACGAGGTTGGTGTGCGGAAGGTAGCGACGCGTGACGGTGGTCTCGGCCGCACTCGGGCGTAGCGCGATCCGACCACCGCTGGCGGGGTCGAGCAGCGCCGCGAACGGTGGTGGCGAATCCAGTGCCGGCACGGCCCACCAATCGATGGAGCCGTCGGCGGCGACCAGCGCGGCGCCGCGGCCGTCGCCCAGGACCGCGTAGTGACCGATCGGGGCGAAACCGTCGGCGTCGCGTTCGCCCTCCAGGGTGATTGCTTCGTCTGTAGAAAATTTCTCGCCCACGGACTTCTCGCCGTGCCTGCGGGTCATGGACGCCGCCGCACCATGGTGGCGACTCCGGCAGCAAGAGCGCTGCCGGCCGCGATCAGGCTCGCAACCCGATTCATCGCCACGAAAGACACCGGATCGTGGGTGGCGGCGCCGGCCGAGAATGCTCCCCGCGCACCGCGGTCGTGTTCGTCATCCTGCGGTTGGAAGACATTTGATCCCCAGTGAGGGGCGTCCTGCTCGGTCTGCTGGGAGTTGACGCCCGTCTTGCCCAGGTACCAGTCCACGAATCTCGGGGCTACCCGGTTGCCCAAAACCGTGTAGGCGGTGGAGATACCGACCCACATGTTGCGACGGGGATGCTCGGCGGAGAATCGGATCGCCCGCGCGCACACCTCGGGTTGCACGATCGGCGGCACCGGCTTGGGGTGATTGTTCATCTTGTTCAGATTCCAGTTGAACTGGGTCGTGTTCACCCCGGGCAGGGTGACCAGCCCGATCGTCACGGCGCTGTTGGTGGCCCGCAGTTCGGTGATCAGGGATTCGGTGAACCCCTTGATGGCGTGTTTGGCGCCGCAGTACGCCGACTGCAGCGGAATCGAGCGGTAGGCCATCGCAGAGGAGACATTCACGATCGCGCCTCGGTCACGGGGCCGCATCACTCGCAACGCGGCTCGGGTGCCGTTGACCTGACCGTAATAGGTGACGTCGGTCATCCGCCGGTACTCCTCGGGGCTGGTATCCCAGAAGAACGCCAACGACCCGGCAAAGGCAACATTCACCCAGACATCGATCGGTCCGAGTTCCTTCTCGACCCGATCAGCGGCCAGTTCGATGGCCGGTCCGTCGGCGACATCCACCGTAACGGGCAGAGCGCGCCGCCCAGCCTGCTCGACGTCTTTGGCCGCGCCGTCCAGGCCGGCCTGTCCGCGCGCCAGGATGGCGACGTCGTAACCGGCGTTTGCGAACTCCCGTACGGTGGCCCGGCCCACCCCCGCCGTGCCGCCGGTCACTACTGCAATTTTTCGCGTGCTCATCTTTTGGCCTTTCCGTTGCTGCATCGACGACCGGATCCATAATTGCCGAGTAATGATTGTTGTCTGATGACAAATTACTGCGATCTCGGTCCAGGCGCAACCGGAGGAGAGTAACTTCGGACCGCCAAGTGGCCGACGGTGCCGCTCATCTGGCCTGGGCCCCTGGCGGGCCGATTCAGATCACTCTACTGTTGCCGTATGACAACGATCAGGTTGGGCCCGTATCGCACTTCCGTTGATGTAGCACGATGTTGCCCGGTGAGGCAGCGATGACCTCCGATGGGTTGGCCGATGATGTCTCGGGCCAGCTCCGACAGGCCCGTGCAGTGCTCATGGGCGGGCGTGGTTGCGGGGCCGGTGATGCCGAGGTTGCCGCCCACACCCGCGACCGGGTCATGATCGGTGGCCAGACCGCCACCCGGCGGCTGGAGATGGCCGCACGGCAAACCGGCTACGCCCGGCGTGACGCCGCCGCCATCACCCGCACCGCGCAGCTCACCCAGGGCGAGCTGGCCGAGACCCTGGAAGAGCTCACTCGTCGGCTACACCCCCGGCGGTTGATGACGGTCGGCAAGAAGGCGGTTCGCCGGCGACTCGGGGTGTATCCGGTGCCGTTCGTCCTCGGAGCGGTCGCGGTCCTGTGGGTGATCCGCCGAATTCTGCGATGACCCGGGTCGATAGGGCCCGGGATGACCCAGGCGCGCCGGTCAGATGCCGGCCGCGTTGGCGTAGTACTGCTGGTCTTCGCGCCAACCACCCTGGCCCTGGCCGATGTCGGCCGTGTCAGCCACGAACTCGATGGCTTTGACCCACTTCACCATCTTGAATCCGAGCTGCGTCTCGATTCGGATCCGGATGGGCGCACCGTACTCCACCGGCAGCGCAGAGCCGTTCATCTCCAGTGCCAATAGTGTCTGCGGATCGTCGGCCAGGTGCAGTGGAATGGTTCCGTAGAAATAGCCGAACCGCCCTTCGCCCTCGGTCAGGCCCTTGTCGTCAAAAGCATAGAAGGCGATGAATTTCGCTTCTGCGCACGGCTTCACCAGTTCGACCAGGCGGGCCAACGGCACGCCTCCCCACTCCGCGACGGCGCTCCAACCCTGAATACACTGGTGTTTGGTGATCTGTCGTTCGGTACCCAGGGCCCGCAGCTCCGTCAGCGACAACGACACCGGTCGCGCGACCAGTCCGCCGACAGGCAATCGGTAGTTCTCGAAGCCCTCTTCGGCCAACTTTTCATAGTGGGCGTCGGTCGGTGGGTAGCCATTGACTCGGTGGTAGGGCGAGATGTGGTGCCGACCATAGTGTTGCCGAGATCGCAACGTCCGGGAGATAACCCGTTCGAAGGGGTTGACCATCACGCCGAGCAACCGCTGCGTG
>JBBSRY010000360.1:0-3731 GCA_038242595.1 Mycobacteriales bacterium | reverse complement strand
TCGAGCCGCTCAACTGGCGGCGCTCTGGCTCAGCGATGGTGTCTGGGGTGACGGGTATTGCGTCCATGGGGATTCCGGTAACGGTGAGCAAGCGACTCCGGTTCACGAACGAAGGGTGGGGATCTGATGTCGCAGGCGGGACTTCCGATAGCGGAACTTGCGGTGGTGGGCCTGATTATGGGCTCGGATTCGGATTGGAATGTGATGGCGGCCGCGGCCGACATCCTCACCGATTTTGAGGTGCCGTTCGAGGTGGGGGTGGTGTCGGCGCATCGGACGCCGGCTCGGATGCATGAGTACGCGAGAGCAGCCGCCGGTCGTGGGCTGCGAGTGATCATCGCCGGCGCCGGCGGTGCCGCGCATCTGCCTGGCATGGTTGCCTCCGCGACAACCCTTCCGGTGATTGGCGTTCCGGTCCCATTGGCCAAGTTGGACGGACTGGACTCGTTACTGTCCATCGTCCAGATGCCGGCCGGGATCCCGGTCGCGACCGTGTCCATCGGCGGGGCGGCCAATGCCGGACTGCTGGCCATTCGGATTCTGGCCAGCGCCGGCGATGAACAGGGTCTGCGGTTGGTCGGCGAACTGGCCGCCTACGCTGCCGACCTGGAAGCCATGGTGTTGGCCAAGGATGCGAAACTACAGGAGCAGGTGCGGAGCAAAGCCTGAGGCTTGTGGGCCTCGGGCGGGACCACTGGCGCCGCGGTCAGCCGAGCCGGGGCAGTCCGGGGAGATCAATGCCCATGGTCGCGGTGGCTTTTTCGGCCTGCGCCCGGTGAACCAGGTCAGCAGTGTCGAAATCCGAGCAATGAATGACGGCGGCGCCCCCGGCTATCAGGCCGAACAATCTGCTGAAAACTCCGCCATCGGTCACAGTCCAGGGTTGCACGGTCAGCACCCGATCGGCCGGTGAGACAACCGCGGCCGCAGCCACCAACTGCGCACCGGCTTCGTCGGCGGTAGGACCACTCTCCACGGTCACTGCCGAAGCGCTGAATCGTGGGCTGAACCGGTCGGCCTGGCTCAGTACCGCTGAGCTGTAATCCCGCTGATGGGCAGCCACCTCACGGCTGGGGGCCCCGAGCGGGTGGCCGGACACCACAAACACCTCATCGCAAGCACTGTCGCCGCCTTCTGGGACGAACGCTGCGATGGCCGACGCATCATCGGCGTCGGTCACCGACAGACCGGCCCACCAGGAGCCGAGTAGGATGCCAGCGGTCTGCCAGTGACTGGGAGTCAGTACCGAAACCACGTCACCGGGCCCCGCGCCCAGTTCGTCCACCAGTAAACCGGCCACTTTGGCGCCCCAGTTCAACAGCACGGTGCCAGAGAGTTCGGTGCGGTCGCCGGTGGCTGAATAGGCGGTAAGTCGGGGGCGGCTCGGGTCGGTGTCCATTGCGGACAGGGCAGCAGCAACGGCGACTGAGGGGGAGGTCATGGGTTTAGTTAACACACCCAGGTTGGGCAGCGTTGATGGTGTCGTCATCGGCGGCCGAATTCGGAGCACCTGCAACACCGGCACTACCAGCGGCACCAGTGCCGATGAACAGGTTGCCGGCACGCAGACCTGGCGACTGCTCATGGTCGGTGCCGACAACCACCAGCACGTGCGCTGCCGCGACCGTCGGGTCCTCCAGGAGTTCGCCGTAGCCGAGACCGGCCTGCACCTGGGCAGCAGCGGCTTCGCCACCGGCGGCGTAACGAATGGTGGTGGAGGTTTGTTCGTTCCCATCGCTGACCTCGGGAAAGTCGGCGATCTGACCGCGGGTGTAACCGATGGCCGCCACTTCGTCGGAAACAGCCTTTGCCATCCCGGAGCTCAATGTCCCGTTCTGCACATCGACGATGATCGACACCGGGTCGACCGATTCCGGTGCGGCGGTGACCGGCGACTCGGCAGCAGAACTGCCCAGGGCTGAGTCGCTCTCCTGGATCTGGTCGAACAGGTCCTGCACCTGCGCCACATCAACGTTCAGCGCGTCTTTGCTGGTGCTGGTTTCGGCGCCGTGGGTCGGCAGCGTGACGAAGTTGATGTTGCCGGAGGAGATCGAGGCCATCTGGCTGGCCAGATCCAGTAGGTCAAAGCCCTGGCTGAGCACGATGGACTGGTTGGCAGCGCTGATCAGATCGGACAGTTTGCCCGGATCGGTCAACGTGCCAACAGAGAGAACCTTAGAAATCGCACCGGAGAGAAACGCCTGCTGGCGCCGCACCCGATCCAGGTCGCCGTTGGGCAGTCCATGACGCTGCCGGACGAACGAGAGCGCCGTTGAGCCCTGAACATCCTGCGGTCCGGCCGGGAATACCGCACCGGAAAACGGGTCGTTGACCGGGTTGATCAAACAGACCGGCACCCCACCTAGCGCGTTTGACAGCAGGTAGAAACCGTAGAGATTGACCTCGGCGTAGCTGTCGATGTGGATACCGGTGAGCTTCTCCAGCACGCTGATCAGCATCTTGCGGCCAGCATTGCTGGATTCCCGTTCGATGATGGGTCTATCGGAAACGCCTTCGTTGACCAACCGCTCCTGGGTGAAGAATTTGGCACTGCCGTAGTAGGAGTTGACCTTGTTCGGGTCGTAGTCGACCAAGGCGGTGGCGCTGGTGTCAGAGGGTCCCTGCGGCGGATCGGCGATCCAGACGTCGCGGGGGATAGAAACAGCGGTGGCTTTGCCGCCGCCGGCCGGACTGTGGATCAGCATCATGGTGTCGGTGCTGGTGCCGCCCCCGGTCAACTCCGTGGAGACCTGCTGCAGCGCTTCGGCATCCAGTGGATTGCCATCGGCATCCACTCGGGCATCGGATCCGACCAGGAGGATGGTCTGGCCGGGGCACATCGCCGGGTCGGTGCAGGCGGTGGTGAGATCAGCCACTTGCTGGCCGGCCGAACTGGCGGCAACTCCGATGCCGGAGAACACCAGCACGGTGATGGACAGCAGCGCTACCAGGACACGGCCAATTTTCAGCCCGAGCGGGGTGTGCTGGCGTCCGGCGGGGCGGCGAGATGGGTCCGGGCTCTGCGGTCGGCCGGAGCGTGGCGGGATCGGCCCGCGGGGTGGCGGTCCGGGCGGCCGGGTGCCGGCAGCTTCCCGCGGCGGCGCCTGGAACACCCGGGTTTCGGGATACTGCTGCTGCCCGGGGGTCGAGCGGGCGGATTCGGTTTCCGACCACGCCCGGCGCGGTTGCGGTTCAGGTGGGTAGCCGGGTCCGGAGTGGAATTCCGGATTCTGGCCCTGCTCTGATCCGGGCCGGTAGTTGCCCACTGCCGGGCGGCGGGGGATCGGTGGTCGGTTGGAGGTGGGTGGCCGGTTGGGGTTGGGTGGTCGGTTGGTGCCGCGTGGATCCGTTGGTGGTCCCGGTCGGCGGGGGGCCTGGTTGCGGGGCGCCTGGTTGCCGGGTGCCTGGTTGCGGGGTGCCGGATTGCGGGGGTCGACCGGGGGCGCTGATTGACCGGGTGCTGGCCGACCGGCGGGGCGCTGAGGCTGACGCGGCGCAGTGGGTCGGGGATCACCAGTGCGGGGATCGACCGGACGGGGATCGGCGTCGCCGGCCCTCGGACCATATCGACGCGGCCCGCGGTGAGGATCCGGGGTCTCGCGGTCAGTGATCGTAGTCGACTCCTGTACGGGCATGTTGTTGTGTTCTCTCGCGTCCGGGTCGCGGCAGTGGCGTGTTGCTGCCTCACGGCGGACGGCGGTACCGGGCGCCTGGTTGCCCGAGCACCCGCC
>JBBSRY010000359.1:0-3744 GCA_038242595.1 Mycobacteriales bacterium | reverse complement strand
GGTCGGCGCGGCTACTAGCGTTGTCGCCATGGGGAACTATCGAGTCCAGGTGAGGATCAGCCCGTGACCTTGGACCAGTTTTCCTTCAGGTAATCCGCAGCGGCCTTGATCTGCTCCGGAGTCTGAACCACCGGCGGCTCGTCGGACGGAAGTGCATCTAGCGCGGCCTGGTCAATGGTGCCGTCCTCGATCATCGCGGTCTGCAGCACCGGGTTGGCGCCACCCTTGAGCCACAGATTCTGAGCTTCCGGGGAGAACAAGAATTCTTCCCACAACCGGGCTGCGGCCGGGTGCGGTGCATCAGCGTTCACTGCCTGGTTGTAGTACGAACCAAGGGCGGCCCCTTCGGGTACGAACACCTTCCACTCGATGCCTTCGGCCTCTAGTGCCTTGGTGTATCCGGGCATGTTGTAGGACCAGTCGATGTCGACTCCGACCTCACCGGACTGGATGGTCGCCGGCTGTGCGTCGCCGGGGTAGAAGTTGCCGGCTTCCTTGACCTGGACCCAGAAGTCAACGGCGGTGCTGATGTCATCCAGCGAACCGCCGGTGGCCAGCGCGGTCATGATGACGCCGTTGAATGCGGCGCCGGCTTCGTTCGGGTTGCCGTTGAGGGCCACAACGCCGGCGAACTTCGGCTCCAGCAGCTGCTGGATATCAGTGATTTCGCCGTAGGTGGTGGCGTCATATCCGATTGCCATGGTGCCGGTGTAGTCGTTGACCCAGAGTCCGGTCGGCTCCTTGTTGACATCCGGGATGCTGTCCCAGGCCTCGACCTGGTAGGGAGCGAACTTGTCCAGCGAGGACAGGGTCACCGAGGTGCCAAGGTCGAAGACGTCCGGAGCGGCGTCAGTGCCCTTGTTCGTCTCGGCAGCGGCGATTTCATCGGCGCTGGAGGCGTTCGGCTGCTGCTGGTTAACGGTGATTTCCGGATACTTGGCTTCGAAGGCGGCGATAACCTCGCCGTAGTTGGCCCAGTCCGGCGGTAGTGCGATGACGTTGAGCGCGCCCTCTTCCTTGGCAGCGGCCTCGAGGCCGGCCAGGCCACCGAAATCGGCGGCGGAGGTGGCGGTCTTCGGGTCGCCAGAACCTGAGCCGGCCGGAGCCTCTTCGGAGGAGCCCGCATCCGCGCTGGTCTCGCCCGCATCCACGCTGGTGTCATCGGCGGCCGAGGACATGGCGGTGTCGGCCGCAGACGGTGCAGCCGAGGATGCCGCGCTGGTCGGCGTACTACTGGCGGCCGGGGCATCGGAACTTCCACAACCTGCCGCCGCGAGAGCGACCACTGCGAGCGAGGCAATGATGCCAACGCGCTTTTGTGCAATACGCACTTACTACCTCCTGTGAACGGAAATGCCGGAAACATGCTCAGGTTCTGCGCTTGCTCGCAGAACCAACGGGTACTGCAGGTACATCGGGCACAAACTGTTACTCATTCGACGGTGATCCGAGGACATCACAGCCAGGGACCACCATCGGGTACAAGCCTGTATCACCGATGGCGCAAGCACCTACGGCGGGTGAACGCGCCCCGAACCTAACAACTTTGCACCGAGTTGCGGATCACGAAACGGCCTCAATTCCTGGCGGATGTCCAAGAAATGTTGCTCAGAGCGACCAAGCTTCACCTTTTATGCCCGCGAACTGCGGAAACGCGTTTTCGACGAGAATATTTAGATGAAGGGCCGAGATCCCGCCACTCCTGAAATGGTTAACCGACCTGAGTCGCCAGGCCTTGGATCACTTGCGCCCTCGGTAGTGCAGCCAACAGGGACCCGGGAATGACGATCTTCGATCGTCGCAGACCACTGCCGATCACCACCGGCCCGGCCTGCGCCACCGCGCTGTCCACCAATATCGGCCATGACGCCGGCAGCCCGATCGGCGTGATGCCGCCATATTCCATACCGGTGATCCGCACAGCCTCGTCCATCACGGCGAAGGACACCTTCCGGACGTCCATTAATCTACGAATGGCGCCGTTAACGTCGGCTCTGGTGGTGGCGAGAATGACCGCGGCGGCGAACCGGACTTCGCCACCGCGTTTGCCGGCCAACACGACGCAATTGGCCGACTCCCCCAGGGCCACCTGGTAGGCCGCGCAGAAGGCTGCGGTACCAGCCAGCTCCGGATCTATTGCCACCACAAACGAACCGGCTGCCAGGGCCGGATCTGCTTGCAGGGCAGCCACGGTGGGCGGTGCCAGCAATTCGGGTTGAGCCAGCGCCGGACCGGTCTGCAACTGACCGAGAGTGAGAGTTGTCATGACCTCACCCTGCCGTACCGGTGGCATCTTCCAGACCCCACCAGAGGGGTTTGTTGACCTCTCACCCGTGATGTCACCCCAGCCAAGACCCGACCACTGAGCCGGATCAGGGACAATGGACCGGTGAGTATTGCTACCGCCCCTGATCTGATGCCCGCCGCCGCCGCTGAGAATGTCTTGGCACCAGTGGGGCAGACCTTGCAGATCGGTCAATATTCGGTGTGGCCGCCGGTTGTGCTGGCGCCGATGGCCGGCATTACGAATGGCTCCTTTCGCAAACTGTGCCGTGAATTCGGTGCCGGGCTGTATGTCTGCGAGATGGTCACCACCCGCGCTCTGGTCCAGCGCGACCCGAAGACGATGGACATGATCCGGTTCGGACCCGAGGAACAGCCGCGCTCACTCCAGCTGTACGGCGTCGATCCGGTGGTGGTCGGTCAGGCCGTCCAAATGGTGGTTGATGAGGACCTTGCCGACCATATCGATCTCAACTTCGGTTGCCCGGTACCCAAGGTCACCCGTCGCGGCGGTGGTTCGGCGCTGCCGTACAAGCGCCGACTCTTCGAATCAATTGTTTCCACCGCGGTGAAGATTGCCGGCAGCGCCAACATCCCGGTCACGGTGAAAATGCGGATCGGTATCGACTCGGAGTACATCACTTTCCTGGACGCCGGTCGGATCGCCGAAGCCAGCGGAGTGGCAGCGGTGGCCTTACATGGCCGCACCGCGATCCAGCACTATTCCGGAACCGCCGACTGGTCGGCGATCGCGGAGCTGAAACAAGCTGTCACCTCCATCCCGGTGCTCGGCAACGGCGACATCTTCAGTGCCACAGACGCTTTGGAGATGGTGCGGCAAACCGGCTGTGACGGAGTGGTGGTCGGACGTGGTTGCCAGGGTCGCCCCTGGCTGTTTTCCGATTTGGCTGCTGCCTTCGACGGGCGGCCGGCCCCGACACCGCCCCACCTACGGCAGGTGGCGCAGATCTTGCACCGGCACGCGGAGTTACTCTGCCTGGAAATGGGCGCCGACCGCGGAATGCGAGATCTGCGGAAGCATTTCTCCTGGTACTTCAAAGGTTTTGCCGTCGGGGGTGAGATACGGGCAGCTCTTGGTCTGGTGTCCACCATGACAGAGCTGGAGGATCTGCTGGCCCAACTCGATATGGATCAACAATTCCCGGTTGCCGCCGAGGGTCCGCGGGGGCGACAGGGATCAGCACAGAAAAGGGTTCACCTCCCCGAGGGGTGGCTTGATGATCCAGAAGAGTTCATCGTCCCCACGGACGCCGAACTCGACATCAGCGGTGGCTGAGGCCGCCCGCCACCGGCAACAATTCGGCGCCAGGATCGTCGTCGGTCTGTGCACTGCGTTGATCCTGACGGCCTGTAACGGCTCGCCCGTCGTTTCCCAGGAGACGCGGGTGATTTCCCCGGAAATGACCGTGGGCCCCCCGGAATTCTCGACAGTTGACGGCT
>JBBSRY010000358.1:0-3754 GCA_038242595.1 Mycobacteriales bacterium | reverse complement strand
TTCGCACCCGCGCCGAACTCATCCAGTGGGGTGCGTCCAACGCCCACGGAGAACAGATGCACACGGCGATCGACATTCTGCAGGCAGCGATTCCCACATCGGATCCTGGACAGGTGTACCTCGTCACGAACAAGGCTCTGGCCAGTGCGATCAAAGTCATTGCCAGGGCTGACGATTCGAGCGGGATCATCGGTGATGCCTGCCGGCGCCTCCTTGCGCTACACCCGTCTGCAGCAGCGGCTGCCCGGATATCACCGGTCCGAATGGTGGATTGGATGATGAAATTCCAGTTCGATGGCGAGGTCGACTTCTTCGAGATCGATCCGGCTGCGTATGCGCCAGTTCTGGGGGACAGGGGTTTGACCGCCTACCGTGCGCGCCTCGAAGCAATCAGGACAAAGATTCCACCGGCACCGAAGGACGAGCCAATATCCTGGGATTCGCATTCGCATGATCGTTTCGTCCTTGAATGGAACGATCAACGGTTGGCCGTCCTTGATCGTGACGTCGATGCGATCATCCGAACGCACAGTCGTGATGGGCAGCGCGCAGCCTGGCTAGAGGACACCGCAAAGGCGTTGGCGGAGATCGGCAGGATCGACCTGGCGATAGATTGGGCAAGGAAAGCAACAGATTTCGATCACGGACATCAATCTCTGCACGCCGCAGACTACTGGTGCACGCTCTTGGAGCAATACCGTCCGGACGAATCAGTGCAGGCCAGGTTGATGGTCTTTCGGCGATGGCCATTGGCCGACACCGCCGCCCGCCTGCATCGAACGGCCGGGTCCCACTGGTCCGGCCTGCAGGACGAGGTGGTCGCGGCGTTGGCCGGTGATCCCGCTCAGGCCGTTGTGTTTGCCATGGAGTCCTTACAGGACATCGATCTCGCCTGGCAGCTGGCGCACTCACTCGGACTCGATGACAACCGGACCTGGGGCGATCTGGTCAAGGTTTATGAGAAGGTGGATCCGTTGGCTGTGCTGCCGATCCTGCAGCGACTCGTCGAACACGCGTTGACCGATGCCGATGCGAGGAATTACAAGGTCGCTGCCCGGCATCTGGTCAAAATGCGAAAACTTGCAGCTGGAACGGACCGGATCTCGCAGGTAGCAGACCTCATCGCGGATATCCGTAAGTGCAACCGGCGGCGGCCGCGTCTGCAGCAAGAACTTGACCGAGCCGGTCTCCCATAGTCGAGGGCGAAAGCCGCTGCGTTGCCAGGTGGAACGCAGCCAAATTCCCGTAGTCAACTAGATTGATAAGTACGGGAACTTCCTCGACCGCCACCAGCGGGTTGCCGAGACTGAATTCTTTTAACCCAGGTGTGTGGTCGCGTGACCAGCCAGAAAGGACAGTCATGGAAGCCAATGCAGTCACCGATTCGAAACTGACCAATCTGCGTCGCTGGAACTTCGGCCTCGCTCTTTTGCACGGCCTGCAGGCAGTTGCCATCCTTATCCTGGCCAACGGGTTTGCCATCACCGTCACCTCGCAGTTCCCGGTCGGCCCGCCCGGCACCGCGGCGCCGGCGCCCGAGGCGTTGTTCGATGTCCCGGTCGGCCCCGCCATCGCGGTGTTTCTCGCGTTGGCCGCACTGGACCACCTGCTCACCGCGACTGTGCTGCGCTCCCGTTACGAAACCGATCTACGCAGCGGACTGAACCGTTTCCGGTGGATCGAGTACTCGTTCAGCGCCACGATCATGGTGCTCCTCATCGGCTTCTATTACTCGCTCACCGGAATCACCGAGGTGGTGCTCATCATCGGGGCCAATGTCGCGATGATTCTCTTCGGCTGGCTGCAGGAACTGATGAACCCGCCCGGCAGGACGCGCACGACGATGCTGCCGTTCTGGTTCGGCTGCATTGCCGGCGCCGCACCGTGGGTCGCCATCCTGATCAACCTGATCGGCGCCGGCGGCGAGGTGCCGGGCTTCGTCTACGGCATCGCCGCCTCGCTGTTCATCTTCTTCATGAGCTTCGCGCTCAACCAGTGGCTGCAATACCGTCGCATCGGTAAATGGGCCGACTACGGCTACGGCGAAAAGGTGTACCTGGTACTGAGTCTGGTGGCCAAATCGGCACTGGCCTGGCAGATCTTTGCCGGCTCGCTCGTCGGCTGAAAGGGCGCCTGCGACCCGCTGATCTGGATGGCTCACTGGTCCAAACGGCGAGCGCTGTCACCTGCCGCCGGAGAGTAGCCGCTGGATTGGCATTAGCACAGGTCATGGCGTACGCTGGTCAACTGGGTGTCAGGCTCGCGAGAGTCGAACATCAGCAGCACAGCAACTCTGGCCTGGCGAGGTCGGAAATCCCGCCAGGGCACTGTCACACCGCACATACTGATGTTCATTCCTCACGGGGTGGACGAGGCAAGAGCGAAAAGTCAGGCTTTACGCCTGAACTTCCTCTTGCCTTTTAGTGTGTCGGTCGGCAGTACCAGTAATGCAACGTCAAGAAACAGGTATGCAGTGATTCAACAGGAGTCTCGACTCCGGGTAGCCGATAACACCGGCGCCAAGGAGATCCTCTGCATCCGTGTTCTCGGTGGCTCCGGCCGTCGTTACGCGGGCATAGGCGACATCATCGTCGCCACTGTCAAGGATGCAATCCCCGGTGCCGGGGTCAAGAAGGGCGATGTGGTCAAAGCCGTCATCGTCCGCACGGTGAAGGAAAGACGTCGTCAAGACGGTTCCTACATCAAGTTCGACGAGAACGCCGCCGTCCTGATCAAGGCCGATGGCGATCCTCGTGGCACTCGTATCTTCGGGCCGGTCGGCCGCGAGTTGCGCGACAAGAAGTACATGAAGATCATTTCGCTGGCACCGGAGGTGCTGTAACCATGGGTATGAAGGTGAAAAAGGGCGACACCGTCCTCGTCATCGCCGGCAAGGACAAGGGCGCAAAGGGCAAGGTCATTCAGGCCTACCCGGACACCGACCGCGTCCTGGTCGAAGGCGTCAACCGGATCAAGAAGCACACCCGGGTTTCCAGCACCGAGCGTGGCGCCAAGTCCGGCGGCATCGTGACCCAGGAAGCTGTCATTCACATCTCCAACGTGATGGTCGTTGACTCCGATGGCAAGCCCGGCCGCGTCGGAACGCGACTGGACGAAACGGGCGACAAGGTCCGCAGGGTCCGCGTTTCTCGTCGTACCGGGAAGGACATCTGATGACGTCAACCGAAGTTTTCAAAGATGCGAACGCCAAAGACATTCCGCGTTTGAAAGCTCGCTACGCCGCCGAGATCAAGGGCAGCCTGCAGGAGCAGTTCAACTACGGCAACATCATGCAGATCCCTGGCGTCGTCAAGGTTGTCGTCAACATGGGTGTCGGTGAGGCGGCGCGTGATGCGAAGCTGATCGAAGGCGCCGTTCGCGACCTGACCGTCATCACCGGGCAGAAGCCCGAAGTGAAGAAGGCCAAGACCTCCATCGCTCAGTTCAAGCTGCGCGAAGGAATGCCCATCGGCACCAAGGTCACCCTCCGTGGCGACCGCATGTGGGAATTCCTGGACCGGCTGCTGACCATCGCGCTGCCCCGTATCCGCGACTTCCGCGGTCTGTCGGGCAAGCAGTTCGACGGCAACGGCAACTACACCTTCGGTCTGAACGAACAGTCGATGTTCCACGAGATCGACATCGACAAGATCGACCGTCCGCGCGGTATGGACATCACCGTGGTCACCACGGCTGCCACCGACGCCGAAGGTCGCGCCCTGCTGAAGCTCCTGGGCTTCCCCTTCAAGGAGAT
>JBBSRY010000357.1:0-3758 GCA_038242595.1 Mycobacteriales bacterium | reverse complement strand
GTCGGTGAATACCCCACTTGTCGGTTTCTTGAATAACGCACTCAAGGCCAAGGAGCTGTACAAGAAGGACCGCGACTACATCGTGGTCTCCGGCGAAGTTCTGATCGTCGATGAGTTCACCGGTCGCGTGTTACATGGTCGTCGTTACAACGAGGGCATGCACCAGGCGATCGAGGCCAAGGAGGGGGTAGAGATCAAGGCCGAGAATCAGACCTTGGCCACCATCACCCTGCAGAATTATTTCCGGCTCTACAGCCGGCTCTCCGGGATGACCGGTACCGCCCAGACCGAGGCTGCCGAGCTCTCGCAGACCTACAAGCTCGGTGTGGTCCCGATTCCGTCGAACCGTCCGGTGGTCCGCAAGGACGAGGCGGACATCATCTACAAGAGCGAGGATGCCAAGTTCGACGCTGTCGTCACCGATATCGAGGAACGCCACGAAGGTGGTCAACCGGTGCTGGTGGGTACGGCAAGTGTGGAGAAGTCCGAGCTGCTGTCGAAGAAGCTGCTCAGGGCCGGCATCCCGCATGAGGTGTTGAACGCCAAAAACCATGCACGGGAGGCGGCCATCATCGCCCAGGCCGGTCGCGCCGGCGCCGTCACGGTGGCCACCAATATGGCCGGCCGTGGTACCGACATCATCCTGGGCGGCAACGTCGAATTCGCGGCCGACCTGGCATTACGCGCCGCGGGTCTGACCCCGACCGAAACGCCGGAGGAATACGAGGCAGGGTGGCTGCAGGCCGTCGAAGATGCGACCGAGAAAACCAAGACCGAAGCCGAAAAGGTCCGCAAGGCCGGTGGTTTATACGTCCTGGGCACGGAGCGTCATGAGTCCCGTCGTATCGATAATCAGCTGCGTGGTCGGTCCGGCCGCCAAGGCGATCCGGGGGAGTCCCGCTTCTATCTGTCGCTGGGTGATGACCTGATGCGTCGTGTTGGGGGTCAGACCGTTGAGATGCTGATGACGCGATTGCGGATGCCGGAAGACATGCCGATCGAACACAGTTTTGTCTCCAAAGCCATCAAAAACGCGCAGACCCAGGTCGAACAGCAGAACTTCGAGATCCGTAAGAACGTCCTCAAGTACGACGAGGTGATGAACCAGCAGCGCACTGTCATCTATGACGAGCGTCGCCGGGTGTTGGACGGTGAGGATCTGCACGAGCAGGTTCAGCACATGGTCAACGATGTGGTCACTGCCTACGTCAGTGCCGCCACCGGCACCGGTTACGCCGAGGACTGGGATACCGACACCCTGTGGGCCGCGCTCAAGACGCTGTACCCGATCTCGGTGACGCCGGATTCCATTGCCAAGGAACACGGCGAGCTGAACGCCGAAACCGTCAAGGCCGCAGTGCTGGAAAATGCTCGGGAGGCCTACCAGAAGCGTGAAGAAACACTCACCCCGCCCATTACCCGTGAACTCGAGCGTCGCGTGGTGCTCTCGGTCCTGGACCGAAAGTGGCGCGAACATCTCTATGAAATGGATTACCTCAAAGAGGGCATCGGGCTGCGCGCGATGGCTCAGCGAGATCCCCTGGTGGAGTATCAGCGCGAGGGCTTTGACATGTTCCAGTCGATGCTCGACGCCCTGAAGGAAGAGTCGGTCGGCTTCCTGTACAACCTGCAGGTCCAGGTGACGCCGCAGCCCGATCCGAATGCCGTCGCCGCAGCGCCCGCGGTGGAGGGCACACCGGCGACCCCGGCGGCGACACCAGCAGAGGCAAATGGCAAGGCACCGGAACAAGCAGCGGCGCCGGCTGCCCGGCCGCAGCGCCGCCGCCGACCGGTCGAGGCGCTGCCCACTCAGCAGAAGGTGGCCAAGCCGGATACTTCGGCAACAGCTGCGCCGGCGGCCTTGCGGGCCAAGGGCTTGGGAGCTCCGGTTGGCAAGACCCAGGCTTTGACCTACTCCGGACCCAGCGAGCGCGGCGGCACCGACACCACCGGCGCCACCAGGACAAAGGCTGCTGCCGGTGCCCAGGAGGTGGGCCGCAACGCCCCATGCCCGTGCGGTTCGGGCAAGAAGTACAAGCAGTGTCACGGGCGCGCCGGCGCCTGAGTCCCGGGTCCAGCCGATATCAATCAGTGGACCGTGGGCAGCATTTTCCTTACCGGAGATGCCGCGCACGGTCCACTGACTCGTTCCGGGCGAGACGACGGCTTCGGACCGGCATGGGTCAGCCGATTTGTAGTGCGGTGATCCGCCACCGGCCGTCAATGCCCTGTAGTCGGAAGGCCATGGCGGCCGCGCGATTTCGGCGCCGAAAGACGGCGCTGGCTTCGACCACCCCGTCCGCCGGCTCGGTGGCCCGCACCGACATCAGCGTCGGCGGCGGCCCTCCCACCCTGATCTGCTGCCCGATTCCAGCAAAAACTTCCGGTGCGCAGTGAATGCGTAATTGCGCGAGTTGGCGATAGCCGAAGATCACCTCGATGACGGCCCTGGCCAACATGTGGCTGGCCGTGCGACTCGGGGGTAGGTCCAGGGCGGCGGTGCGGGTGATTCCCGAATCGGCTTCGCAGGACCAACCGGGCACATTGTGATCCCTGACCTCGGCGGGCGCAGCAGGAATAGCTGAGAGTGTGGAGCCGCTCGGACTGATCAATCGTGATTCCGGTCGGTGTCTGATCGCCGTCCGGGCGGTGGGTAGCGATCGAGTACGAGGTGCTCGAGCACGTGCATCGAACGGGGGTTCCGAGTCCGGTACCGCACCCAGGTAGGGCGCCAGGGCAGGGACCAGACCCAGGGTCAATGTGGATTTGGCGCCGGGAAGTGCTGGCACGACCGGGTTTTCCGGCAGTGCCACAGTGTGGGTGACAACGGAACTGAGCGCGGAGGTGGTCATGGTGGCCTCGTTTCGAGTTTCGGACGGCAATCGCTGGTGGGGGAATGTCTGGGCGGCGCGAAGTGCTGAGAATGCTTGCAACTGCTCGTCAGGCCGGTGGGGGGGATAGCACCCAACCGGTAAGGATCTGATCGGGGTTGCTGCCGATTACCTCCTGGTTCGCCAGATACCAACTACGCCAGGCGGTATCGACGTCGATGTCGGAGCTATCGGGCGGTAGGTGTGTTTCGGCGATGGACCAGAGCGTGTCGCCCGGCTGCACCGTGACCTTGGCACCGGTGTCGGCGACCAGATCGGCGCTGGCAGTGGTCGACGGGCCGGCCGGCGGATCGGTGTCGGGCGGATCGGTGTCGGGGACGAGCGGCCAGTCGAAATCCATCTCGTCGCTGGTCGGGGTGGTGGTGTCATTTCCGTCGACATCCCCCGAAACGGTGTCACCGGTACCGGTTTCATCCGTGCCGGTTTGATCAGTGCCGATATCACCAGCCTCGATTTCCTCTGTGGCCACGGCGCTTTGCGGGGTTGCGGGCAGCTGCGTGGTTGCGGGTTCAGCTTGATCGGTATCTGGGTGGGGGGTGGTGATGGACTGAGGAGCCGGCTCCGTCTGAATGACAGGGTCTTCGGTAGCCACAACGCCGGGTGAGGGGGCCTGTGCAGGGTTTGTATCCGCGTTCGATGCCGGGCTGGCCGAGGTCGGTTCCGCAGCAGCAGAAGTGGTGTCAATCGGTGAGCCGGTGGGCTCGGGCCAATCGAGAGCCCAGGCGGTGGCGCCGCCGGAAAGGAGTTCACCGGCAGCCGCAGTGGTTGTCGAAGTGGTGGGCGAAGCGCCGGCCGCAAGGGTGTCAAGGCCAGGTGTGTGCGATCCGGTGCCGGGCCCGGTGGCGCAGGCGCTCAGGCCCGCCAATG